>DAITPX010000001.1:0-31353 GCA_036833365.1 Clostridia bacterium
GCCCAGCGTGGTATAGTCTATGATGCCGTCGTAGGCGGCCTCGATTTGCTCGCGGTCGAGCCCGCTCGACTCCTCTATGCCCAAAGGCTCTATATGCAGGTAATAAAAGAAACGGCAGTAAAAGGGCAAAACGATACTCGCCGTCAGCACCAGCGCAAGGACGGAAATTATCATTAATACGGTCAAAATTTTGTTGATTGTTTTCATAAGTACGGTTTATTTTTATCCTTTTGGTCGGTTATTTTTCGGGTTAAACGGATTTTTTCAGTTTTAAGTTATTGAGCGCCACGCAAACCTGGCTGGGCAGGTAAAACAGCCACATGCCTATTTCGGAAAAAGCGCAGAGCGGCTCGGGAACGGGGAAAGAAACGAAATTCCGCATATTGTAAATCCCTACGCTCAGGTCGCACAGCAAAAGCAGGATAAGCCCCGCGCCCAATAGGTACGCTTTCGGCTTGACAAAGCAGTTTATTATATTGCAAACCGACATAAGTATATAAACCGCCGCCGTTATTATTACCGCGTCCGCCGTCCAAAAAAGCAGCGCTGAAGCGCCCGCAAGGACGGGCAGCCGCGCCAGCAGCAAAGCCGTCAGCCGGCGTTTGCCGCAAGGCTTGCTTATATGAAGCAAATATCCGAAATAAAGCGCTTGTACCGCTATAAAAAGCAATATCCCCGTTTGGTGCTCCCTGTTGAGCACCAGCAAAAACACGTCGGCGGCAAGGGTAAGCAGCAGCGCGGTGTTTATCAGGAGGTTGGGGAAACTCACGCCCTCCCTTAAATAAGCGAATGAAACAACAAAGCAAAGAGCGACGGCTGCGAATTTTATCCATGTCGTATCCGCGGCATGGGCGATATCCAACGCCATGTAGGCGCAGTAAAGCGCGGCCTCGACAAGAATAAAAACCGCCGCAATGGTTTTTTGAAATTTAGTCAGCTTTGTCAGCGCTTTCAATCGAGTTTTTTAAACCTCTTGAGAAATCCGAGTACGTCGCCGTAAACCTCGGCTTTGTTGGTTTCGTTGAGCATTTCGTGCCGCCCGCCTTGGTAAATCTTGAGCGTGACGTCCCTTACGCCGTAATCGACAAAATAGTCATGGAGCTTTTGCACGCCTTTGCCGTAATTGCTTACGGGGTCGTCCGAGCCGCTCATTATGTAAACCGGGCGGTTTATGTTTATGCTGTTGCGGTTGGCGCGTTTGTAAACCGTTTTGAGCCCGTTCATGAAAGAGGCGTAAAAGCTGTTGGACGCGACATAGCCGCAGGCGGGGTCGTCGTTGTATTTTTTGACCGTTTCCGGGTCGGACGACAGCCAGTTGTTGAGGCCGGGGAAGCGCTTTTCATACTGCTTGAAAGACATCTTTGCCATCAGCGCTCCTGGGGCGCCGGGGGATTTGCGCGCTTTTTGTGCGCTTAACGCCGCGCCCAGCTTGACTGTCGGGGTATTCATGTAGCAACTGCCCGACAAAACGAAGGCGACGGGGATGGGGTCGATTTGCATAAGGCGCTGCACCAAAAAGCTGCCGTAGCTGTGCCCGAAAAGGACGAGCGGCAGGTCGTATTTCGTCTGCAAAAAGCGGCTTATGCCAAGCTGGTCGGAAATGTTGTTGTCCCACATGTTTCCGTCGTCGTAGCCGTAGCTCGCGGCGTCCGCCGCGCTTTCGCCGTGGCCGCGCTGGTCGTTCATCGCCGCGATTATGCCGTTTTCGTTCAAAAATTCCGCAAATTCGGCGTAACGCGAACTGTGCTCGCACATGCCGTGCACAAGCTGCACTATAAGTTTGGGGCTAACCGCTTTGTCCCATACGTAAAGGGCCACTTTCTTTTTATCGGTTGTGGCGAATTGAATTTTTTCCATTTTTCTTCACCTTTTTTAAAATAAATTTTTCCAATAAAACCTGGGCGCCGGTTAAAGGCGCTTTTACGCTTTTGTAAAAATTTATGTCAATGCTCCTGCCAGTCCAGGCTGCGGCGAACCGCCCTGAGCCAGCCGTCGTAGAGCTTTTCCGCTTGTTGAACCGGCATCTTGGGCGAAAACTTTTTGCCCAGCCGCCAGTTTTGAGAAATCTGTTCCAAACCGTTCCAGACGCCCAAGCCCAGCCCGCATAGGTACACCGCGCCCAAAACCGTGCTTTCGGTGGACAAGGGGCGTTTAAGCGCCGCACCCAGAACGTCGGACTGGAACTGCATCAGAAAATCGTTTTTCGCCGCGCCGCCGTCCACCGCCAGCGAAACGAGCTTCGCCCCCGCGTCGCGCTGCATGTTTACTAGCACGTCCTTTGTCGAATAAGCCATGGCTTCGAGAGCCGCCCTTATTATGTGCGCCTTGGCGGTGTTGCGCGTAAGCCCTATTATAAGCCCCCTCGCGTCCTGGTTCCAGTACGGCGCGCCCAAGCCCGTAAACGCGGGCACGAGATACACCCCGTCGGTGCCGCGCGTACCGTCGCTGTTGAGCGCCTTTTTGGCGAAAGCCTCGCTCTCCGCGCTGTCGGCGAAAAACCCGAGGTTGTCGCGCAGCCACTGGACGGTGCTGCCGGCGTTGAACACGCTGCCCTCCAGCGCGTAGGTAGGCGCTCCGCTTATGCACCACGCGACCGTAGTAAGCATGTTGTTGGAGCTGAACTTAGGCGCCGAGCCCGTGTTCATCAAAATAAAACAGCCCGTGCCGTAGGTGTTTTTCGCGCTGCCCTCGTCGAAACACGCCTGCCCGAAAAGCGCCGACTGCTGGTCGCCCGCTATGCCGCAAATCGGCAGCGGCGTTTTGAGCAAGTCCGCCGTGCCCGCGACGGCGTCGCTGTCTATGACCTTCGGCAGAACCGAACGCGGAATGTCGAAAAGCGCCAAAAGCTCGTCGTCCCAATCCATGGTGTTGATATTATACAGCATAGTGCGGCTGGCGTTCGACGGGTCGGTGACGTGCGCCTTGCCTTGGGTAAGCTTATAAACAAGCCAGGTATCTATCGTGCCGCAAAGCAGCCGCCCTTCCCGGGCTTTTTGCCGCGCGCCCTTAACGTTATCCAGAATCCACTTGATTTTGCTCGCGGAAAAATACGCGTCTATGATTAACCCCGTTTTTTTACGGATTTTTTCGACTAAGGCGGGGTCTTTTTTTATTTCGTCGCACATTTCGGCGGTGCGGCGGCACTGCCAAACTATAGCGTTGTAGACGGGCTTGCCCGTAACTTTGTCCCATGCCACAACCGTTTCGCGCTGGTTTGTAATGCCTATGCCGAAAATTTCGTTCATATCGACGCCCGACGCCGCGACTGTTTCGTTGAGCGCCGCGTACTGCGCCGCCCAGACGGCGTTTGCGTCCTGTTCGACCCATCCCGCCTTGGGATAAATCAGGCGGAAATTCTGCGCCGCGATATGAGCTATTTTGTTTTCGAAGGTGTCGAAAAGCACGCAGCGCGCGCTGGTCGTGCCTTCGTCTAAGGCAAGTATATAACGTTTTTGCACTTTAAGTATTGCTCCTTTTTAGTGCGGTTTTAATTTAGAGTTTCTTTAGTTCAGATTGCCGTTTATCTATAACCGCGCGTTTTCCAAATTTAAAGTTTCGCGGCGGGTTGTTTTTGCCAACGTAACGCGCTTTGGGGTTTAAATTGCCACAGAATTTATGTGGGAGTTTCTACGTTTATTTCAAGTTCGCGGTTTCGGGCCGCCTGATATTTTCTTGTCCAAAAAATTAAACCTCCATGTCCTTTATGGAATTCAGCACAAAATCGACTTTCATTCCGCTCGCTTCGTAGTCACGGCGGCTCGTTTCGCCCGAAAGTACCAAAACTGAAACAAAGCCGTTGAGAACGGCGAATTTCATGTCGGTGTAGAGCCTGTCACCCGCCATGGCAATTTCCTGCGGCTTCAAGGCGAACCGCTCAGTTATCGCCTCGCCCATTTGGCTAAAAGGCTTGCCTAAAATCAACTCGGGAATACGCCCCGTACTTTTTTCGATAAGCGCGATAAAACTGCCCGCGTCGGGCAAATAAACCGGCTTTGCGGGGCAATTTATGTCGGAATGGGTGGCGTAATAGTGCTTGGCCGTGGCCAAATTCGTCACGGTTTTTGCCAGTTTTTCGTACGTCAGCTCGGTGTCGTAGGCAAGCATGACGATGTCGGGGTTGGTGTCGGTCAGGTTTATACCGTTTTCCGCGAACTCATGCGCCAGCTTTTTCGTGCCCAAAAGATACACGCTTTCGCCCTTGTGGTGCTTGTTCAAAAACCTTATCGCCGAATCCGAGGACGTGTAAATTTCGCCGCGGCCGATATCGATTCCCATGGCGGACAGCTTCCCGATATATTCCTCGGGGGTGCGGCTGCTGTTGTTTGTCAAAAAGCACAGCTTTTTGCCTTTCGAGCGGATTTCGCCGATTTTTTCTTTCGCTCCCTCTATCGGGCGGCCGCCGATGTAAACGGTGCCGTCCATGTCCAAAAGATACAGTTTCACGTCCGTAGTCATATACGACTATTTTATACTCAATACCCTTTTGTTGTCAATATACTTTTTGGGCGGGCGTTGTTGACAAGGGTATTTGTTTGAGTGTAATATATATTGGTATACATTTAAACCATAACTATGGAGATTTACTTATGAAAAAATGCGACTGCGGGTTTTCGACTTTGGACGATTCGTTCGATTTTTGTTATAAATGCGGCAAAAAACTTCGCCCGGTGACCGTCGAGCCCGCTTTTCAGGAAGAAAATACGGAAGCGGCGGCCTTTAAATGCGCCGACTGCGGGCATATCGAGGAGTTTTACACGCCTTCCTGCCCGAAATGCGGGGGCGAAATAGTGGCGCTTGCCTACAAAAATATCGGCGTCGTCCCGCCCGTTTTCGAGGGCGAACGCGGAAAAATCAAGCGCTGCTCCAACTGCGACTATTCCACAAACAATTTGACCTACGAAAGGTGCCCCGTTTGTTCCTGCCCTTTGGCCGACGCCGAGGGCTTCCCCAAAGATATACAGCTTTCCGTCATGGAAATAAGCGCGGGCGCCCAAATGTCGAATTTTAGCGAAAAAGAGGAGAAACGCGAAAAGCGCGGCGTTTCCGGCGCGTTAAAAAAGCAAAACCGTAAAACGGCGGCTGTTCGGAGCGGAACCCAAAGCGTCATAAGCGCTGCGGATGACAAAAGCGACAGCACTGCGGCGGACGCAGGCGAAGCGCAAAAATAGCGAAAGCATTGCGGTCAGTGCGGCGACTGACATAGCGGTTGGCACAGCGGAGGCCAAAAAGAGCAACGAAAAAAATAAAAACGCGGAAGCGGCCGGCGCGGGCAAACGCAAAGCGGCGAAAACTAAACGCGCACAAACTCAAAATCAAATTAAATAATGATGTTTATTTATCTTTGCATGGGAGCACAACGATGATAGGATTAAGGCGTAACGAGGTTAAACTTTGCGATCATCAAAAAGAATGGGAGGAAAATGCAAAAGCAATTATTAAAAACTTAAAAGAGATATTCGGTGATACTGCGGTTGACATTCAACACATAGGCAGCACCGCAATTGAGCATATAAAGGCTAAGCCGATGATTGACATTGCGGTAGCGGTCAAAAGTTTTGACGATTTAGCCGTCGTATTTCCACCGCTTGAAAAAATCGGCGTTTATAAGTCGACGCTGCAACCTTTGCCGGGTATTGTTTTATGTGCCGTTAAAGATAAACGCGAAAGCGATATATGCTTATGTGCCGTTCATATTGTATTAACAGCCAGCATACAGTGGCGAAATCATATTAATTTCAGAGATTATATGAACGCTTTTCCCGAGAAAGCCAAAGAATATGAAAAATTGAAAATAAATTTAGCAGAACGATATCCGCATGACAGGAATGCTTATTCAAAACGGCAAAAAGAAATTTATAGAGAATATGCTTTCTGAAGCCAATGTGTTTGCCTGCAACCGCACAAACTGAACGTTTTTATATATCTCACCTGAGCATAATCATAGGCAAGGCATGGAAAGGGTGAGAATTTTTCCTCCGCTTGTTCTTATGTCACCGCTATTAATGTGTCACCGCCTATTAATGGCGGCCCTTTTGTTATATTAAGTACGCTCTTGGAGAAAAAAATATAAATATTTATTTTTCCTTCAACATCTTTTGCCATTTTCTTTGCCTGTGAGCATAGAAGCTTTTCGCCCAAAGATATACTAACGGCGTTTTCCAGCCGGCGTATATTTCGACTTCGTCGGTATACCGAACGGCGTTTTCAATTTGCTTAAGCAAAATCCGATGATTCCATACGGGCACGTGAGTGTTGCTTTCGTTTGTAAAAATCCCGTAAGCCTCTTCGCTGAATTCGACTACCTTAATCGTATGTATGCCGAACGGCATAAAACCGAAGAGCCTGAAGCGGAAAGAGAACGTTTTGCCCTCCTCCCAAACCAAATTTTCGTTTCCGTCTATCGGGCTGAACGCCGCGTACGGCGCGGCGACATATTGCAAAGTTTTTAATTCCTTAAGCTTGCCGAAAATCGTTTTAATCGGCGCCGCAAAAACGCTTGTTTTAACTACCGTTTTGCTTTTCACAAATTTGCCTCCTTGCATTTTTTAAATAGCCGTGCTGTCGATTTATTTTATTTTACCATATAAGCCCTAAAAAAGCCTTTGAAACAGGATTTTTTTCAACAAATTTGCGGCAAAATTATGCGCGCAAGCGAGGCGCGGCTTACGGGACGGTAAAACCCATGGCGTTATTTTGGGGCGAGGCGTCATATACTAAGGGTATGAACCAAGCCACAAAACCTTTCACAGTCGTATTCACAGGCGGCGGCAGCGGCGGGCACGTAACGCCGAATCTGGCGCTTATCGCGCATATCAGAAAAACGCGCCCCGAGGTCGATATTCATTATATCGGCACAAACGCCATAGAAAAAAAGCTCGTTACCCCCGACAAGGCAGTTTTTCACGAGATTTCCGCAGCGAAACTCGAGCGCGGCAAAAAAAATATCGGCAAAATTTTGGCCCTGCCTTTCGCTTTGGCAAAAAGCGTGGGCGAAGCGGCAAGGATTTTGAAAAAAATCAGGCCCGACGTGGTTTTTTCCAAGGGCGGTTACGTGGGCTTGCCCGTCGTCATCGCGGCCAAGCGTCAAAAAATCCGCACTATAAGCCACGAAAGCGACACTTCTTTGGGCCTCGCAAACAAAATCGCCATGAGGTTTTCCGACCTGTGCCTGAGCTCCTTTCCCGTCAAAAAAGGCGGCGTCGTGGTAAGCGGGTCGCCGCTTAACCAGGAAATTTACCGCGCGGACAAGGAAACCGCCTTGGAGATCAGCGGGATAAACAAAAACAAAAAGGTTTTGCTGGTGACGGGCGGAAGCCTGGGCGCGGGAGTGCTCAATATGTTCGTTTTTGAAAATTTCGATAAGCTCAAAAAAAATTACGCGGCGGTTTTGGTTTCGGGCAAAAACAAAAAAATCGCCCTGCCCAACGGGCGGGATTTTTACCAGACCGAATATACCGACAAGCTCCACCATTTTTATGCGCTGGCGGATTTGGTTTTGACCCGCGCGGGCAGCAACACGCTTTGCGAGCTGGCGGCCTTGGGCGTGCCTTTTGTCAGCGTGCCCCTGTCGTCGGGCAGCCGCGGCGAGCAGGCGGGTAATGCCGGGCATATAGCCAAAATCGCGGGCGGGGAGATTTTGGAGGAAAAAGACCTGAATTTAGAAAATTTTTTGGAAGCTGCGAAAAAAGCCGACTCCCGCGCCGTGCCAGAAATAGACGGCACGGGCGTGATTTGCGATTATATTTTGGGCGCGTGCAAAAAATAAGTTTACACTTTTGCTTTAAAGCCGGTTTCGCCTGAAACCCTTATGGTTTACTAATTTCATTCCGAGAGTGAAAATCTCACGGCTTAAATAATTTTAAATGCGGCGCCGGCTTGACGCCACTTTTTTGGCACAACTCTCCAAACCAAACCGCCGATTGGATTCCCTTCGACCGGCTTCGGAAAATTTACCGCCGCGGCTTATAAAAAAATAAGCCGCTATGGGTGATTAGTGATTAAATAAAAATAGAAAAATCCTTACGCCACGAATCGCATAAATCATTTATTTAAAGATAAAATTGTAATAATCAAAAATCAAATGCGCGGTAAATAGGAAAACTGAGCCTGTCAAAAACAAAAAAGCGTCCTAACCTCTGCGAGGACGCTTTTTTGCGGAGGTAATAAATATGAAAAAACATTTTTGAACTGCATAAGCCGCCAAGAATTTTTAGTTTGTTCGGTGCGTATTATAATGATATGCAATTACCGCGCGTAATAGTTAACGTTTTTCAAAAACGGGTTATTCTAAAGGCCGGCCGCGTTCCCGTTAAAACTATTCACGCAAGCGGCTCTCTGATAAGCCAGGTTAAAATTTTTACCGCGCGCAGGTCTGGTTCATAAGCCTGTCGACAAAGTCGGGGCGAATAACCGCGGGCGCGGACGCGGGGACGATTTCGTATT
The DNA here is from genome assembly GCA_036833365.1 of Clostridia bacterium. Classification (GTDB taxonomy): domain Bacteria; phylum Bacillota; class Clostridia; order Christensenellales; family CAG-314; genus JAQUSX01. The sequence goes on from DAITPX010000001.1 coordinate 8,443, forward strand.
TGAGGCTTTCCATCACCCTGCGGCGGTATTCGTTGAGGTCGACGCCGGCAAGGCTTTTGGGGATAACGTTGCTTTCGAGTTTCCTTCTGATTTCGTCGAGATTGAATTTCATTTAAATTTTTCCCCCTCTGTTGACATTATCGTTATTTATTGATATTATTATAACATAGCAAATATGACAACAGTCTGTCGCAATTGTAAAAAATATTTTGGAAAAATTTGGAGAATTTTAGAAGAATGCAGCTTCCCGTTATTATCGGCATACTTAACACCCTGCTTTCCAACGACAAGGTCAAGGCGTCGGAGCTGGCGGCCAAATACGAGGTTTCGGTCAGGACGGTCATGCGCTACGTCGAGGTGCTTGCCATAAGCGGCGTGCCTATCGCGTCGGAAAAGGGCAAAAATGGCGGCATAAAAATCGACGACAGCTATCGTATCGGCAGCCATTATTTTACCGAGGCGGAGTACAGCCGGCTTATACCCGCGGTCAGGAGCTACGACCTGCAGGACGAAACGACGCGGACGATTTTGGAAAAACTGACGGCGCTGTCGAAAAACCTAAGGAAAAACTACATCTTAAGCAGCGCCCAGCTTGTCGTGGACACGCCTATGACCCAGGCGCTTCAGGACAAATTCGCGCTTATTCAAAACGCGATAGTTTCCAACCACAAATGCAACCTGACCTACCATGACAGCAAGGGCGACATCACCTCGCGGTGCGTCGAGCCTTATTCGCTGCTGCTTAAGGAAGGTCTGTGGTACCTTTACGCCTACTGCCTGACACGCAAGGATTTTCGGTTTTTCAAAATCACACGCATAGCCTCCATAACGCAGACATACGAAAAATTTTTGCCCCGCCCCTTCGACGTGGATTACGGCAAGGATTTGGTGGTGCCAAACGCCAGGGCATATATCGAATTTTCCTTTACGCTAACAAAAAAAGTCGCCACCGACGTTGAGGAATGGCTGGGCGTAAACTGCATAACCGAGGAAAACGGTTCCCTCGTCGCGCGCGCAAGGCTGCCCTTCGACAACCTTTTGGTCTCGAGGCTTTTATCCTTCGGCAAGGACGTGACTGTGACACACCCCGAAACACTCAAGGCGGCCATACGCAAAACCCTTGCCAGTACAATGAGAAATTATAAAAATTAGTTTTGTTATGGTTTGAAAATTTTCGATCTTAGTTTGATTTATACAAGTATTTCAAAAACAGTGGTTAGCCTTTATCAAGAATAATTGCTTATGTTGATGGAAAATTTTGGTTTGTAAAATATGCGCGGCCGGAAATAAATTGAGATTATAATAAAATTACATAAATTCCAGGCGCGGGCGACGCGGTTTTCATTGAAAAAAATCGGCTTTTTTAAGCCGAATTTTTTGATTTTTTAAAAATATTTGTAGGTATCGCTATGCTAAAAAATATAAGACATCTATTTAGCTGGTTTTTAAGCCTCTCTCCCTCTTGTAACTGTCAAAAAAATTATTAAAATTGTGTCGACGTACTAAACGAATTGCTCAAATTTTTACCCGATATACCCTGCCAGAAGTTTTCTTACCTCGTCCTGGAAAGCCGCGGGGTTGTCGAGCATGGGCGAATGTCCCGTGTTTTTTATGACGGAATATTTTTTATCGGGAGCGGTTATCCTGGCGAAATACTCCTCGGACATTGCGCGCGGAGTAGTCCAATCCCCCTCGCCCGTTATGAAGTACACGGGCACCTCGTAATTAAGGGAAAAATCGTAAATATCGAAACCGAAAACGGCATATTCCATAAGCCCTTTTTGCATAGCGAAAGCGCCTTCGATGTCGCCCAGCTTTAAAAACCATTTAAAATCTTCCCATCCCAGCTCGGGCGATACGCCGCCGATAAAAAGCTGCCTTGTATTGCTTATTTGTCCTTCGGGCGTCAAATATTTGGCTGTAAGGGCGCGCATTTCCGTCCACGCGGGAATGTCAAGCCCGCCGAGATTTTCGGTTTTTGCGTAGCTTTCGCTGATTTCCCTCAGCTTTTCGGCGTCGGTTTCATTCCCTCTTTCAGCGGCAAGCTTCGCCGACTCCCCCGCAGCCGCCAAGTCGCCGCTTTTGCCGTTGACTACCTGCCCCACGCCTACGTAAGCGAGCACGTTTTCGGGGTGTCTGAGCGAATACACGCTGCCGAGCACCGTGCCCCACGAGTGCCCCATTATTACGATTTTTTCCTGGCCGAAACGGTTTTTGAGGTATTCGACAAGCTCGTGCAAGTCGCTTTGCAGGAGCTCGAAAGACAAGCCGCTTGTGTCATACTCGGGGTTTTTGTAAAAAGTCCTGCCCGCGGCGCGCTGGTCCCAATGGACGAAGGTAAAAGCGTCCTCCAAATTTCTTTGAAAATACGCGGAAAGGAAGCCAAAAGGGCTCCCCGGCCCGCCGTGCAAAAATAATATCACGGTATTGCTTTTGTCCTCGCCGCGGATACGGATAAATTGCTCAATCCCGCCCAGTTCGACATAAGTTTCCTCCTGAATACCGTTTTCAGTCTTTATGGAAATTTTGCTTTTGTTTACAAGCCTCGCCCAAAAAATAGCGCCCGTAAATATAACTATCGCGGCCGCGGCGGCGATAAGAACCCAGCTTACCGTTTTCAAAAAAATTCTGAGCCCTTTGTTTTTTACAAAAGAATACATTTTCCGCTCCAATTTTCGCTTTATTTGTTGATTTTTATGCGATACATTTTAATTAAATTTCGTAAAATCACCGTATCAAACTCCAAAACGATTTTATCATATAAAAATACCCTCATCCCGTTTTTACAAAAACTTTACATATATTTTTTACTTATCTTTATAGATAAAAGGCATACTTCGATTGTCGAAGCACGCCCTTTATTTATTGCCCTTAAGGATTATTGGTTTATCAAGGTTTAAGGCTCACATTTAAAATTTTTCAACGCCTCGTCATTCCCAACCGCGCAAACCGTGCCCTCCACGCCCATTCGCCCCAGCACGGAAGCCCAGCCGAGCAAGCTTTCCTTATCGGCGGAAAGAACCTCCCGCCGCGCGCGGATGCCGTCTTCGCACTTTATTTCGGAAAACCAAGCCTCGTCCGCCCGCGCGGCTTTTTCCGCTTCCGTTTCCAGCGGCTCAGACATAGCCACCGTAGAAATAATATACTTGTCAAGCTCTTCATCGCCGGCACAAAAAGATGTCAATGCGGCGGACAATTCCGCAAAGGTCCCGAGAGACCGGAGGGGCGACGGGTCACGGTAAGAAAAACAAACCAGGCTGCCGTCCCTGCCCGCCTGCAAGCCCGCGCCGTAGGCGCCGCCCTGAACGCGCACCGTATTCCATAGATAACCGCAGGAGAGTATGTGTGCCGCCACGCGGAGGCTGCCGTTCCACAGAGCGCCGCACCGTGACAGGTGGTAGCCCTGTACCGCAAAACCGACTTGGGCGGGCACATATATTGCCTCTCTATGGGGAAGCCCCAGCTCATACGCCGACTCGGTTGCCGCGGCGGTTCCTTCCGGATAGGCCGCCACAAATTGTTCGGTCACAAGCCGCTCCGATGCGGTAACGGAAAGCGTCATCCTGCGTTTGCAGACGGCGCGTTTGGCGACAACGCTTACCAAAGATATAAACCCGCCGATTTTGCTTTCGAAAGCTTCGGCAAAACCTTGTATCCATTGGACGCAAGTAAAGCCGCCGACGGCTTCCTGTACCGCGCCTTGCGCGGAATAATGCGCCAGCGTGCGTGTCACGCCAAAAGAGTGGCCGGACGTGATTAGCGCTTGCTTGGTATACGCGTCGGCCTGAAACAATATTTCCCGAATACGCTCAGGGCTGTCAAACCTGGTAGCGGTAAGAATCTCGTGAACCAACCGATTGGCTTTGGCCAGATTTTCCTCAAGGACGCTGAACCTTACGATAAGGTACGGCTTACAGCGTTCATGCCGCAGTTTTTTTTCAAACGGGTATATGCCGAAAGACAAGCTGCCGATTTTCGATTTGATTTCCATTTGCAGCTCGGTTACTGTGTAATTAGCGGTCGGCAGTTTGCCGAACAGGCTCGGCAGCAAGGATATCTGGGTTAGTTCCTGCAAGGTGCAATCCGCCAATGAAAAATACAGCGTTTGGTGGACGATGCCGCCGCAAGGCAAGCGATGGAAAAGCACCTTGACGCCTCCGACTGTTTCTTCCTCGGTTTCAACCCACACCGGCTTGTCGGTTACGTCCGACAAGGATAGCTTTGGCAATTTTGCCAGCTGTTCGGGCGTATCCGAAGTTTGTTGCCACGCGGAAAGATTTTTGTTGACGCGCAAATTTTCCGCCGCCTGTTCCGCGGTCCAATTGGATATTTCGGCCTTAAGGCGCATAGCTTCCTTGGCCCTTTTTTCCCTGCCCAGCGTCGCTGAAGGCAAAGTACGGAGTACCGCCAAATTATTTTCATCCAAAAACAACCTCTTAAGCAAATTTTCAAAGCCGTTATTTTCCAGCATTTTGCGAAGGCAGGCTATCGCATCCTCATAAACAAGGTATTGCAGAGGGTCTCCGCCGTACATCCAGCCGCTTAGAGCATTAATTGCCCTTAGCAGGCCTTTTGGCTCGGCAGGCTGACGAATTCCGAACGCCAGACGGTTAATCGCCGCTTCAAGCGCGTTTTTGTCCAAGCCTTCCTCCGCAAGCTTTTCCGCTGTTGCCCTGATTGTGCGGCGAATCTCGCCGCAGCGTCCGTCGTCAATATTCCGCACCTGCAACGTAAAAAACGGCTGAGCAACTCCCCCAGTTACCGACATAGCCACGTCTTCGCCCAAGCCCGCCGAAAGAAGGGCCCGTTTAATAGGCGATTCATTAGTACCAGTTAAAACCTCGCTAAGCACCTGTGCCGCAAGCAAAGCATTCCGGTCGCGCCATGTGCCGAAAATTTTGCCCATAGTCAAGATAGCGCGGTTTTCGGTGTTCTCGCCCCCGTCAACCTCATAGTATTGCACCGATTCTCCGCCGACAGGTTTTTGAAGCGATAGCGTATGTGCCAAATCTGCTTTTTCGTAGCGGGAAAGATAACCGTCAATCAGCTTTAGTGTTTGCTCCAGCGGTACGTCTCCGTCCAGGAAAAAGCGCGCGTTGCCCGGATGATAAAAACGCCGGTATGTATCCACAAATTTTTCATATGTCAAATCCGGAATTGCCTCGGGGTCTCCGCCAGAATTAAAACGGTAGCAATTGTTTGGAAAAAGCAAACGGCAAATTCCATTCTGAATTATGTCGTCCACTGAAGACATCGCCCCTTTCATTTCGTTGAACACTACGCCTTTGTAGGACGGCACACCGTCGTTAATCTCAGTATGCCAGCCCTCCTGTAAAAAAATATTTGGAAATTCCGTCAGCAGAGGCGCAAACATAGCGTCAAGGTATACCGACGCTATGTTAAGAAAATCCTTTTCGTTCCTGCTGGAAAAAGGATAAAAAGTTTTGTCCGGATAAGTCACGGCATTGAGAAAAGTGTTCATGGAGCCCTTAAGCAGCTCCACATACGGTTCCCGAACCGTATACCGCCCGGAACCGCAGAATACGGAATGCTCTAAAATGTGGAATACGCCCGTGTCGTCCTCCGGCAGCGTTTGGAATGCCGCGGAAAAAAGCTTGTTGTTTTCACCATTGTCCAGCCAGCAGAGCGCCGCCCCTGTGCGGTCATGCGTCATTTCAATCAGCGTGCCTTGCAGTTCGGGGATTTTTCGCACACGGCTCACCGTAAAGCCGCAGAGCTTGCCGCCATTTTCCAGTTTCATAATTTTGCTCCTCCTTGCTTTTCAGTACGACGCGCCAGCCATGCAAAAGCGGAGTGGGCGGCGATATTGCCCTCTCCTACAGCTTTGGCAATCTGATACGGGTCTCCCGTGCAATCGCCGGCGGCAAAACAACCCTCTATATTAGTGGACATATCCCGCTTGACCTCCACATGCCCTATGTTCATGGCAAGGCCTCGCAGCAGCACTGCCGGAGAAACCGATTGTTTCAAAAAAAACACTCCGTCCAGCGTTATTTCCCGCCCGTCGCGGCAGGTAATTCCGCTTACCCTGTCGTCTCCGTCAATTTTCGCAATCGGCGATGTCATAATCTCTGTATTGGCGCCGCTTAAGACACTCTGTTTAAACAACGGGCAATAGTAGACCTTTTCCGCAAGCCCCGCCAAATATTCTACCTCATGCTCCATCGAAGCGTTATCGCAAACCACGGCAATGGAGCGCCCCCTGTATAAATTTCCGTCGCACGTGGCACAGTAGCTTACGCCTCTCCCAAGCAACTCCCGTTCACCCTTGACGGCTGATAGTGATTCCACGCCGGTGGCCAAAATGACCGAAGCCGCTTCAAATTCTTCCGTGTCAGCCAGCAGAGTAAAATAATCACCCATGTTATATATACCCGTGATACGCTTTTGTGTGATTGAAATTCGCGCCTGTTCCAAATGATACATCAGCCGGCGGTTCAGTTCCGTGCCCGAAACATCGGGCAGGCCCGGATAATTTGAGATTCGTTCCGCGCGCCGTACCTTATCGCTGAGTTCGGCGGCGCCAAACAGATAAAAGCTCTTATGCCGAATGCGCGCGTTGATTGCCGCGGAAACCCCCGCCGGCCCGCTGCCCACGATAGCTATGTCCGCTCGCTCCATATTTCCTCCGTATTGTAAAGAGCCTGCCGCTTTAAGAACAGCCGCAGGCTCTCTCTTATCTTTTGTATTTTTTTTATTCGTAAAGCAGTTTTCCCACAGCCTGACGCAGGCTTTCCGGGTCCAAAGCACCTTTATATTCATCCATCCGTCCGTCTTTGCATAAATAAACCGTCGGCAGGGTATAAATCTTATATTCTGTCGCCAGTCCCGGACATTCGTCCGTATTTACCTTTATCAGTTGGATAAACGGAAATTCCGCTTCCAAATTCATCAGTTTGGGCAACAGCAGCCTGCACGGGCCGCAATGTGTGGAATAAAAATCCACTACGCAAACGCCTTCCCGAATTAGTTCCGAAAAAGATGCGTCGGTCGCTTGTCTGACAGCCATTATACGTTCTCCTCTTCCCATTTAAGTTGAAATTTGGTGCTCAAATACGCCGTTAGCGGCTTTATCACGCGCTTGCGGACGGAATCAAGCGTTTCCTTGTCCGTCACTGTATCTAATGTTTCGCAGCGGTAATCTCTCCCCGAAAGGAAACCGTCGATTAACAGGGCGTGCAACGACTGCATTGCGTCTTCGCGGTTCATTTCCGCCAGCTCGCCTTCGTAGTTTTCCTGTACGTACGTGTCGTGGAATGCGCTGTATTCCTCTTCCCGCTTGCTCCAACCCGCAATCCATTTTTCTTCTTCGGCAGGGTCTACCGCCCATTGGCTTGCCTCTGCCCATCTGTCCAGCAGCTGCACCGCGTACCACTCCAAATAAGAATCCCTGTACAGGGTTGTAAACCGCTCGGCCAGCCGCGCCTTATATTCTTCCACCGTTTTCGCGCCCAGACTCTTCTGGGAACAAACAAGTTCGTCGGTAAGTTCGGGAATCACCGTACGGTGGCAGCTTTCAATAGTCACCGTCACCTCGCCGTTTTTCAGCAAGACGGTGTAGGTTTCACCCACTCTGCGCCCAATAAGCGTCTTTTCAAGCTCTTTGTTGTAAAGGCCCATACCTGCGTTCAGCCTTAAGCCGCTGCGGTTGAATTTTTTGGACTTGCTTTTAAGAGTAAGCTCCACAGTGTCGCGTTCTGCCACTACGGCGACTTCTTCCGTGCGCTTCATCAGCATTCTGGTATTATGCAGTTCAAGCTCCACGTCCCCTTCCAATTCCTTGCGCGTCAGCTCAACAACTATCGGCTCGGTCGTCAAATCCATGTAATTGCACAGGCTGATAATATGTGATTTCATCGACTCTCCTTAAAAATCAGGGGTTACCCCTAAAGCTTCGACTAGCTTGCTGTAAGCGGCCTCCATTGCTTCCAAAACCTCTTCCTCAACGGTAAAGTTGTAAAAGAACGCCAGATTGCCCACCATATGGTCTATTATATAGCCGCCGAATTCGTCGGGCATCTTCTTGTTTTGGCGGATATAATCCATTAACGCAGCCACATCTTCGTCTTCGGTGCTCGTATCGAAAGTAAAGATACAAATAGTAATCAAGCCCGAATCATCCATATAGCCGACGCCTTCGTTGATTGGAGTTCCGCTATAATAAGTAGCGTGGTCCTGTGTGTAGCGATAGCTCTTATTGGTAAATACGCCCGCTTCCGTAAAATAATCCAATATATTCTGCGAGCTCCATTGCTCCAATTTTTCAGGGTATTTGGTCATATCTACCTCGCCGCCATCGGGAGGGTTGTCGAACAAGCCGCATGCGCTTACGGACATCATCAGTCCGACAGACAAAACCAAAGCTATGATAACAGAAAGTACTTTTTTCATTTTTGTTAATCTCCTTCTTACATAAAATTTTAATACAGCATTTCAGCCAAGCGTTTGCCGATTTCTTCTCCGTTTACGGCGCCCAGCTCGTTGGATACAATTTTTCCGTCTTTGTAATAGTACAGGTGCGGAATTCCTTTGATTTCAAATTTTCGCGCCGTACCGGGGCATTTGTCCACATCCACCTTCACTATGTTTATGAAAGGGAATGTGTCCTCCAGCTCATTCAACTCTTTGGAAAGCAATTTGCAGGGGCCGCAGTTTACGCCGAAAAAATCCACCAAAACCACTCCCTCGGACACCATCTTTTCATAAGTTTCATCCGTAGCGTATTTAATTGCCATTAATTTAACCTCCTTGTTCTACTTTTCCGTTTGCTTATTTTTCTTCTTTTATTAATAGGCGCGACCTTACATAGTCTTCCAAAAACTTGAAGTCGGGTTCCGCTTCAAGGGAACATTTTTCCGCGCTTTGCCCGCAGCAAGCCGCCGACCACAGCGAAAGTCCGACATTATATTTAATCCCCTCGGCCGTCATTTCCATCAGCCGTTCGCGCGTAGCGATGCCGAAATAATCGGAAATCTCCCCGTCCGTAAGAGCGTCGAAGTTCTTTCCCTCCCGCTTCAATTCTTCACGAAAATTATCCAGATCGATTTGCAACAGCGTATTAAGCTCGCCCTCGTCAAAATCCCATTTGCTTTTTGACCAAACATAGTCGATAATCTGCCCCATAATCTCGCGAACGGCGTTTTCTTTCTGCTCGGCATGGTAATCTTCAATAATTTTGCGTCTGAAACCGGCGGCGGTGGCAATGCCCTCAAATTCCTTATGGGTTGCCGCGTATTCGGCGCACATGGCGTCCGTCGGCTCCGGAAAGACTGTGCGCGTCGCCTGCTTCACCGTTACCGTCACTTTTTCTCCCTGAACGGAGGCTTCAAATGTTTCGCCCATGCTGCGTCCCACGAGCTGTCGCTCCAGTTCGCTGTCGTATAAACCTTCTCCGACGGTAACGGGCACCGTGTCGCGGTTGAATTTTGCCAACCCGCTTTTCAGCTCGAGAAGCGCTACGTCTCCCCGCCCTAGCGTCGGCACGGACTCGGTATGTTTGTATGCGCGGGTAGTGTTGCGCATCTGTTTTTCGATGTATTCTTCCGGACAATGTATAACGATATCGCTTTTAAACCTGATATCCCTGTAATCCGCGAGAGAACGAATTTTTGATTTCATTTATTATGCCTCCTGTTCTTTGTTAGCTGCAATCAGCCTTTGCAGCGTCGGACTTGTCCGCTCCACCATATCTTTTGTTCCGGCGGCCTCCACTTTGCCGTCGTTAAGCACTACAACGTTGTCCGCGCGGTCAAGCATATCCATGTCGTGTGAAATCATCACCGTGGTGCGACCTTTCATCAGATGCGCCAGCGCGTCGATTACGCTTCGTTCGGCGCAAACATCAATATTGCAGGTGGCTTCGTCAAGCAAAAGGTAAGACGGGTCCAGCATCAGGGCGCGGGCAATCGCAATCCGCTGGCGCTGTCCCGCGGACAGACGGCTTCCGTTGTCTCCGATGACAAAATCATAGCCTCCCGGCAATTGCCCGATAAATTCCTCCGCGCAAGCTAATTTGGCGGCGCCTGCGACTTCTTCGTCGGAAGCCTCCCGCTCCATGCCGTAGGTAATGTTTTCGCGCACCGTGCCGTTAAACAGCTGTGAATCCTGAAGCACATATGCTATGCTCTGCCGCCATTCCTTCAGGTGGATATCTTCTACCGGATAATCGCCAAAGCTGATCGTGCCTTTGTCCGGGTCGTAGAAACGTTCAATCAGCTTGAACAACGTCGTTTTTCCCGAGCCGTTAGGACCGGCAATCGCCGTGACTTTTCCTTTAGGGATAGTAAACGTCGCGTCCTGAATAACCGGAGCGTTATCATAACTGAAACTCACATTGTCAAACTTTATGTCCTGGTCGGGTATGTCCATACTGCGCTTTCTGGTATAAACTTCTTCTCTCTCCGCCATCAGGTTTCCGACATAGAACAATTGGCCGTTGTAATACATGAAACTGGTATACAGGCTGGGCAACGAGCTCAAAGCGCCGTATGCCATAAGTATATATGTCTGAAACGCCACAAGCTGCGGCATGGTGATGGCGCCGCTGCGCACCATGGGCACGCCCATCACAAATACCAAAATGTTAATTACGCCTTGGATGGAACCGGATACTATGTTATTCAGCAATGTCAGCAACTCCTGATAGATTTGGACACGGTAAAATCGATGAATTGACGATTTGCCCCGCTCAAGCTCCTCATCATAGGCATGCAACAGCTTGATTTGGGTAAAAAAGCCCAGATGTTCGGAAAAAAACGCGGTCAATTCCGCAGTCGCACGACTTCCGCTGCGCTGCCGCAGGAACAAAAGGCGGCCTTCCAGCCAAGTGCTGAAGATAATATAAATCACAATCACCGGAACCAATATCAACATCGACGTGTCTATCTCCGCTATTTGAGTAACGCTCATATAGGTCGCGGCAATTCCTACGAAGAAACCTACAATGGACGTCAATAGGCCGTCGGCAGAGCCTGCATCCTGCGTAATCCAAGAGACAATGCGTGAGGCATTTGTTTCAAACGCCCTCATAGGCAAACGCAGCGAGCGGTTTATCAATTTGGTTTGCAAATTGCGCGTGACGCCGGCTGAAGCGTAAAATTTAGGAATCTGCGTGACAACCTGCATAACGGTAGCAAGCAGCAGGAAACCGAGATATTTTGCCACAAGGCCCGGAATTTCTATATTCCCCAATTTTACCTCCGCCTCATAGGGAATATAAAGCAGCACAACCTTAGCGGACAATATTCCCAAAATTATCTGAAGGATATACAGATGCCAAGGAACGCTGATATTTTTATACAGCCCGAACGTGCGCCGGAACATGCCTTTTTTCGATTCTTGGTTCTTCATTCTGTCACCTTCTTTGCGATTAATTCGCTCAGGAAGCGGTTTGTTTTTTGCACCTCTTCCTTTTTGCCCTGGCCTGTTATAGCCCCGTCCTCAACCACCACGACATGCTGCGCCAAGGACAAAACCGCCGACGTATGGGCGATTATTATGACGCAGCGGTTTGCCGAAACATCTTTCAGCACTTCCATCAGCTCCGCCGCCGCAATCGCATCCATGGCGGAAATCGGCTCGTCGAGAACAAAATAATGAGCCTCAGACAGAAGCGCCCTCGCGATAGCCAAACGCTGCCGCTGGCCGCCCGAGAGATTGTTGCCATACTCCTCTAACCGGCTGTCAAGCCCTTCGGGCATATCCATTACGAAATCATAGGCGCGGGCCCGTTTCAGCGCTTCCGTCAGCGCATCGTCGGATACGCCGCCGTTTCCGTAGCACACGTTTTCACGCACCGTGCCGGAAAAAAACATATTCTCTTGCGACACCGCGACAAACTGGCTGCGGTAGTCATCCAACGCGTATTCCCCTATGGGGCGCTCGCCGGCGGTTATGGTTCCCGACTGCGGCGTGTACAGTCGCATGAGCAGGCGTGTCAGAGTGGTTTTTCCGCAGCCGCTCACGCCCAGCAGCGCCGTAACGCAGTTGTCCGGAAATATACAGCTTGCATTCCTCAAAATCGGCTTGTTCTCCGCGTATCCGAAACGCACGCTCTCCAGGCTCAAATCACCCCGCAGAGCCGTGCAAGCTTCTCCGTCTTGTCTTTCCTCCGGCTCGTTCATTATTTCTGCCACTTTATCCGCGTTTCCCTGAATTGTCTTCAGATTATTCCAATACATCATAAGCTGCTCGACCGCGCCGCTGAAAACGCCGGAAAACAGGAAGAAAGCAATCCACGCGCGTTTGGTTATTCCGCCGCCCTGAATGAGAAGCAAGCCGACGCTGCAAATCGCAAACGACCCTAAGAAAGATATTACCGCCGAAGACAAGTCTCTGAACTGAGTTATCCAGCTGGATTTAACGCTCACGCGGTAAAGACGGTCAACCAGTTTTTCGCCGCGCGCCGTCTCCTTATCCTCTTTGGCAAAGGCTTTTGCCAAAGGAATATTTGTAATCATCTCGGATAATTTTTGCGTCAGGCTGGCGCTTAAGCCGGCACCGCGGTTACTAATAAAATGGCTTATCCGCCCAAAAATAAAAGCAATCAGAAACTGAACCGGCACAAAAGCCAGCATCACCAGCGACAAACGCCAGTCATAAGTAAATACCTTGCTAAAAACCTTCAGCATCGTGTAGCCTGCGGTTAAAATCGGCATTATGACCAGCATGATGGTGGAATCGATTACTATGGCATTGTTTACTATACGGTAAATGGCCTCACGGGGATTCTCTTCCTTAAAGTAGCTCATAGGCAGGCGCAGCACCTTGCGCGTAAGAACCATGCGCATATTCCGATTTATGCGTGCGCTCGTAAGGTTTTTTACAAATACCAAAAGGCTGCTGCCCAGCAAATTGATTATCATCACGCCTATCAGCTTGGTTAAAAGCGCCGCGCTGGTATCTCCCGCAAAAAGCTGCGCGGTCAGGTCCGTTTCGTTAATGCCAAGGTCAACTATGCCTACCTGCAATATTACGTATAAGGCGAGCCATAACCATGGCAAGTTGCATTTCGGGAAAAGTTTGACAAACCGCTTCCACACGCCCTTTTTCTGCCGCAATTCGATGCGGTCCAAGTCGGTTTCCGTATTTTTTTTACGTTTACGCTGGTTATCCACTGATAAGTCTTTTTCAGTCATTTTTTATTCCATCCCCGTCTATCTTTCTTTCAAAAATATATAATGGCTCTAAAAATGAGCATTATAAACTAAGCGTACCGCGAGTATTTATAGACATTTAATTATTATAAATAAAAAAAACCGACGCGCAATAGCAAATGTCTATCGTGCGTCGTTCGTTGTTTATTTAGTGCTTACAATAAGGGAATTCCCAGCGCGTTGAGCTGTTTCAGCAAAATTTCATACCTATTTCGGGAAACCGGTATGGGTTTCAGGCAATCCCGAAGCGCCGCTTCATAAACCTGCCGGCCTATATCGCGGACTGCTTGCACTCTGTACAAAGAAATTATAAATGACTGATGGCAAAGGAAAAAGCCGTGCGGTGAGAGCATTTCTTCAAGCTCCCTCATGGTATATCCGGAAATTTGCAGAAATTCTCCGGGCAAATGCAAAAAATTCTTTCGGTTTTCCCGCTCAAAATAGCAAATATCCCGTACATCCACTATCCGGTAACCCTGCATCAGCCGGAACATCAATTGCGACGGCTGCTGAACGCCGCGGCGCTCCATCCGGCGCCGCACCTCACTGAGCGTCTGTTCCAGCTTCATGCGGTTGATGGGCTTGGTCAGAAAATTGACGGGCTGAAAATCATATCCATCAACGGCGTAAGAGGAATGCCCCGTCAAAAAAACTATCATCAGCTCGGGATAGCTCCCGCGCAACTGCTTAGCGACCTCAAAACCAGATTCGGAATCGAGCTCGATATCCAAAAACAGCAAATCCGCCGAACAATTCTGCAAAAAGGCCATCAGCTCACCGCTCGTACCGAACTGTCCGATAACGCTTACCTCCGGGTAGCCTTCCAGCGTAACGCCGGCCGCTTTTCGTGAGGACGCGTCGTCATCTAAAATCAGGACTCGAATCGTCATTTTTGTTCCTCCCCTCCGTCAGGTTCACTTTGTTGGGAATATTCACCACAAAACGGATTATATCGTCCTCAAATTCGGGATAGACCCGGCCTCCGTACCGGGCCGCCGTCCGAAGTACCATGCTCAGCCCTATTCCCTCGTGGTTTTTTTTATTCGAATAACCGGCCTCAAAAACGCGGGCAATCTGGTCCCGTTCCCCGATAAATCGATTTTCCACGGCTATGACAGTGTTTCCCCGCCGCTTGAATATCCGCATACTGATGCCGAATGCCTTATCCTCCGGTGTCTGCAACGCCTCGATGGCGTTTTTCAAAAGGTTTCCGATGATTTTATTGCACTCAAAGCCGTTGCAGATAATGTCCCCCATATCATAGGTGATATGATACGTAATGTCGGAACCCTCGCGCCTTGCCTCCTCCCGCATATTATAGAGCATGGCTCCCACTACCGGGTCGCTGACAGGCATGATATCATTTACGGCTGCCGCCTCAGACGTCAATTTTTGCATATATTCACGGCATCCCTCATAATCTCCGCCGGTAATCAGCCCTGATATGGCGTGCAGGTGCAAATTGAAGTCATGGCGCTGCGAGCGAATGGTGTTCATATAGTCGCGGGATTCTCTCTGCCATCGGCTGAGCTCGTCAGTGAGTGCCTCCGCCTTTTGCCTGCGCCGGATTTGCTCGCCGAGCGCCAGCAGCAGGGCCAGCGACGCAAACAGCGTTCCGCTTAGCATCAACGCATTCGCCGCCGTCAGGTCCGCCGCCGTCAGTAAAGCTGTTATGCCTAGAGGCAGCATTGCCAGCGGGAGATATATCCAAAAATGCCGCCACGGCTTTGCCATGTCCGGGTCTCCGGCTTGAGCAATGCTCCCCCTATCCCGGCCAAATCGGCCTGCAATCGCCAACAGCAGGCATGCCAACAGCGCCGCGAACAACAGCGCATACTGCCAAAGCTCCGCCTTGCTCAGGCACAACGGAAGCCACGGCATAATGCTGCTTAGAGATATAAAGGCGCAAGGCAGTAACGCATCACGGCGGTGCGCCAGCCATGCCCATCCCCAGTAAACCGCCTGCCCTGCCAGCAACGCCGCAGGAAAGCTCCCTTCCCAAAACACTGGCGATACTGCCACTCCCGTAGCCACAGCTACGATCACGGCAAAGCACAGGCTCGGCAGAGACTGCTTTTTCCCTTGCTTCCACGCTGTGACAAAGGCCAGCGTGCTGACCAAATATACCGCCGCTGTACACCATTTCCACATATGCCACCCTCCTTTTTAAAAAATATGCCAAGACTAAATCCGACGACTGAAAGCGGTCTGCAATGGCAAGATATCGCCGTTTTCCCGAAAGGCTCTTTGCATCTTATTCAAAATTTGTTCCGTGCTGCTAACGCTTAATTAGCGTTTGTATCACAGCTGCTATTTATCCGACGCAATTATTTAATATATTCCAAAATACACGCTACAAAATTCATGCACAAGCCCCCGTTTTCTGCATTAGTTATGCCAAATTCTAAGGGTTATAGTTTTCTTGTGTGAGTATAACATATTTTTATAAAAAAAATCAATTAAACTGTTTTTCATAAACCGTTGCCGTTACTAGGAATACAGTACAACAAAAAAAATTGTCACAACCAAATAGATCCTTCTATTCAAGCGGGGAAGATATATCTCGCGCAAAGACCTCAAACCTGTGACAATATGTTATAGGTTTTTAAAACAGCGTACGATGGAGATTTTGTCGGAATACTATAGGCATAAAAAATTCCTACAGAACTTTAAATTAAATGAAATAAAACTAAAGCTAAAAAATCGATAAAAGCTTTATAAAAAGCAACGCGATTTTTTGTTAAAATTATAAGCAAATCCGCAAATAAAACTTAAGTAATTATTCGGAAAAATTAAAGATTATGATTTAAGCAGAGTTAAATTTAATTCGGATTTCCCCGAAAAAAGCGGAATATACCGAGTTAAAAACTGCCCTAAAAGTTGATAACACCCATGTGTTCGAGCAGAATTTTCACCCCCATCAGCACCAAAATCATGCCGCCGGCAAGCTCGGCCTTGGACTTGAATTTCGCGCCGAACAGGTTGCCGATTTTTACGCCCGCCATGGACAAAACAAGCGTGACCGCGCCGATAGACAAAACCGCAGGCACGATATTTACGTTAAGAAAAGCAAACGATATGCCTACTGCCAGCGCATCAATGCTGGTGGCAAGCGCAAGGGGCAACATTTTCGAAGGTTTTAGAGAAATTTCCTTTCTGTGCGGGCGCACGCCGCCGGGGCATTGCCTGTCCATACAGATATCGGCGGGGCATTCTCTGTCGGTGCACCCCTCTTTTTTGAAGCTTTCCACAATCATTTTGCCGCCGATAAACGCAAGCAGGGCAAATGCAACCCAATGGTCGAAAGCAATTATTTTGCCCGCGAACCTGGAGGCTAACATATAGCCGATAAGCGGCATAACCGCCTGAAAAAACCCGAAATACGCCCCGATAACCAGCGATTTTTTCAGCATCGCCTTAGGCATGGATAAACCCGCGCATACCGATACCGCAAATGCGTCCATGGAAAGCCCGACGGAAATAATTAGAAGTTCAGGCAAATTCATAGCTTTTTTCTCCAAAAAATCATTTGCAAAAAGAAAAATCCGTTCAACGTATTTACGGGCATATACAAGGTAAAATAAAAAGACCATGTATAAGCCCCGCCAAGCTATACATGAGTCTCGTTTTTTAAGGCAAGCCAGGCCGTCGTTGCCAGTATGTTGACTTGCCGCACATAAAGCGCTAACTACTCCCTCACGAGTATTTTGATTTCCACAAAACAATAGCATGATTTTTGATTACGGTCAAGCAAAGTAAGGTGATGCGAAAGAGTTGCACAAAAATTATTTTTATTAAAAAATGTTTAGTCTAATTTAATTTATCAATTTGCCAAAATTATATAAGGCATAAAAACAATCATTAGCAATCATTTTTGAAGCATGAAAAACCAAAAAAAATAGTTGTCAAAACCGTTAAACTATGCTATCATTTTTCAGCAAGCCGAAGTGGTGGAATGGCAGACGCGACGGACTCAAAATCCGTTGTTGGCAACAACGTGCGGGTTCAAGTCCCGCTTTCGGCACCATAGACGTACCGTCCGCCAAATGGAGGGTGCGTCTTTTATTCTATTTTGAAAGGCATGATATTATTATCTCTCTATTTTGCATGAACAAACAAAAAATTTACGGAGGAAACTCAAATGTTAGAATTTAAATATGATACTCAATTGTTGATTGAGGGAGAGAGTCTTGATGAAAATGCCATCAAAGATTATTTTATAAATAATTTTGAAGGAGACTGTCTTTTGGCAGTAGGAGACAGAAAGCTTATTAAAATCCATTTTCATACTAACGAACCATGGGAAGTATTGGAGTATTGTTCGTCACTTGGAGAAATATATGATATCATAATTGAGGACATGGACAGACAGTCAAGAGGATTACACGGTTAACAAATTTTAATTTATCGTTGGACAAAAGAATTAAACAATATTCAAAAAACTCTTTAGCCGCCGCCTCAAAAAACATTTTCATATGACTGATAAAAAGCCGTCTGCAACAGCGGCTTTTTTTGTTTCAAAGCGTTTAACATTTTAAAAAGCGCCACCTACATGAAATTTTAAATAAATTTTCATACTCTAAAAAAGTTTGATTATCTAACTATTTTGCTTGACTTGAACAAACCGCCATGTTATCTTACTTATAAATCGAATACTTCGATTATCAAACTATTTTTTATAAAGGAGCGGACTTATGCCAAAATTTATTATTTCAGTAGACTCATGCGCGGATTTATTCGGTTCCTACCTCAAAGAAAACAACGTGCACTGCATCGTGCTTAAACGTATCACAAACGGTACGGTAACAGAGGAGCTTTTTGACAGCTACGCCGAATATGAAAATTTTTACGAATCGATACGTAAAGGTGCTCTACCCACCACTTCGGCGCTCAACCCCGCCGAACTTTTCGAGCATTTCGGCAGGATTTTCGACAGCGAACCCGAGGGTGATATAATACATATTTCCCTTGCGAGCGCCCTGTCCGTCACCTTTGACAACGCGGTTTCGGCGGCGGATGAAATCAACCGCTCGCCGCATGGGCGAAAGGTTCACGTTTTCGACAGCCTTTCGGCAAGCCTGGGGATTGCGATGCAAACGGACATGCTCATAGAAATGCGCGACGCTGGACTCAGCGGCCAAGAGGCATTAAAAAACCTTGAGAACTTCCGAAAGCGCCAGCGCCTTTACGCGCTTGTGGACAACCTTTTTCACCTTAAGCGCGGCGGGCGCCTGAGCGGCTCAAAAGCGGCTATCGGTTCGATACTGAAAATCAAGCCCGTTCTTGTTGTAAACGAAAAAGGCGGGCTGACGATAGAAAAAACCGTAAGGGGCACCGCGAAAGGTATTGAATATATCCTTGACAAAATGCCGCAAACCGAAAAACACGCCGCGGCAACGACGGAAAAAATCGTTTACATAGCGCACAGTTCTGCGAAAGATATTTTTGCCGAGCTGAAAAAGGCTTTGACACAAAGGTTCGGCGATATTACAATCAAAGAAAGCATGGTCGGGCCCATCATCGGCACGCACGTGGGCGCGGGTACGGTCGCGGTCGCGTTCGAGGGCGAAGAGGGGCCTGATATTTAGGGGAAAATTTATGATAAAAGACGAGCTCAACGCTTTTTTCGTCTCGGTTTTCAATTCGATTTTGGCCGTCGAGGAAAGAAACCTCGAAGCCATGTCCAACGGCAAAGTCACCCTCAAGGAAATCCACGTAATCGAGGCGGTTTACAAATGCATGGAAAAGGGCGAAAACAATTTTTCGGCCATCGCGCAGCGGCTGAACATAACTTTGAGCACGCTTACGGCCGCTTATTCCAAGCTGGAACGAAAAGGCTACCTGACCAAAGAACGTGACAAAAAAGACAAGCGGGTTTATTGGATCTTTCCCACCCATATAGCCGAGCTCATAAATAACGAACACACCGCATGGCATGAAAATCTCGTCGACGGCATAGCCGCTACGCTGACCGAGGAAGAACAACGCAACCTCGCCGCGACTTTGAAAAACCTTGGAGAATATTTCGCGAAGCTTTAACGATGGTGTTTGGCGTGTTAATGAAGAATGTGGGCAGAACTGGGAATTAAGCGCAATTCAGAAGGCAAAATAATTTTTATTTTAAACACAATCTCGGCAAGCTCCCCTCGTTCTTTTTTCCCGACGGATAGAATTTTTTAAATAAAAAATACCGGCAATAACAGGTCGTGAGCTTTGTTCTACCGGTATTTTTATGGTAATTAAATTTTTCGCGGGTTTCAAATAATTAAACAAATTTTTTTAGCCGCACTAAAAGGCACCGAAATTTTTTAACCCGCACGAATTTAGCATTTTGAATTATTTCCCCGCCGCTTTTTTGCCCAATTCCTCACAGCGGGCGATTCCTTCGCTGTCGGGAGTGCCGTGCACCGCCAAACCGTCGGCTATCATATAGCCGCCCGCGTTTTCCACCCTCTGCTGCCAAGCGCGCATCCACTCGCCGTCGCCCCAGTCGTAAGAGCCGAACAGCCCAACTTTTTTGCCCGTCAGGCTGCTTTCCACAAGCGAGAAAAACGGGTCGAATTCGCTGTCCTCGAGTTCTTCCGCGCCCATCGCGGGGCAGCCGAACAAAACCGCGTCGCTTTGCAAAACCTGTATCCCGGCATCGGAAACATGCAAAACTTCGGCATCCGCGCCCGCCGCCTTCGCCCCGTCGGCGACTGCGTTTGCCATTATTTCGGTGTTGCCCGTGCCCGACCAATAAATTATGGTTACTTTCATATATTTTTGCCTCCTGTTTTTTATATTTACGAATTTTTGTTTAATATTATCGGATTTTTAAAATCGGTTCAGCATCCATGTTTTGCCATCGTACTTTATTTTATCATATTCTATTCTGAAAATTAAGCTCAAATATATTTTTCTTAATTTTTCCGCCGATTTTAGTTAAGCAGTTATTTTAACTCAAATTAAACCCGATATTTAAGAAAGGTTGAAAATTTCGGCCAGCTTTTCGCCCTGCAACAGCTTTTTGCAAATGCAGTCGGAGCATTTTTTGAAACGCTCAAACAATTTCGCCTTGTTTTTGGCGTCCTCGTAAACCTTCCAATACCCCGTCATTTTTACGCCCTCGAAAGGGCTTTCGATAAACCCTTTTACGTCGGTGAGCGGATACCCTAAAAAAATGCCTATTTCGTGCGGGAATTTGCCGGACGTTATTTTCGCCTTAAGGTCTTCCAGCGCGCCCTCGACGTTTTGATAAAAATAGCCGCGTTCTTCCAAAAAGCTTTTGTTTTCTTTGTCGAAAAGCAGTTCTTCCATTTTACCGCTGTGAAAAACCAGCACCAAAACCCCTCCCTCGAGGTCGCGCAGCTTTTCAAAACGGAAGCCCTTTTTGCCGAAACACTCCGCATAAAAGCCGACGCTTTCAAATTCGTCCCTTTTCAGCACAAGCAGGCTGGACGGCTTGATGCCCGCAAAGGTCACCCCGCAATGAAGCCCCAGCGCGTATTCCGTCGCGGACAAGCTGCTTTTATCTGTAGCGCCGAAACGCATATAATCACAGTTTGTCATATCGATTATTTCTTTTGTCAACTCCGTTTCCCTTATCGGCTTAAGATTTGCCTGATTGTAGTATGGGCAAAAAATATAAATTCCTTATATCCCGGATTTTCACAAAAATTTCGTAAGCCCCGCCTTTGTACCCTAAACATTTTTTTTGCTTGTATAAATTCGAAGTATTTCTTGTTTTGTTACGGAGCGCCCTCGTCGGATTATTCTCATTTGCAATTAACTCTTTTTCGCGGGCTTGTCTTGGGGCGCCGCTGTAACGGTTTCGCCGAAACGCTCTGCCGCTATGGCGGAACGCCCCTCGGACAAACAAATAGGAACTGTTGGAAGCTCGATTTTTTGCGAATGGACTTACTCTATTATGCTGTCGCTCTTGTGATTTACGCGTTTTAATTCGGCGGTTCGCTATTGCGAACAATTCGCCTGAAAAATAAGCCTCTTAGGCTGTAATCGTAAATCGTGATTTTTTTGTCAGTTTATTTAACTTAAAAATCGCTTTAATCTATTTCGATGTATGCGGTCGGGATACCGCTTAAAGGCCGCTTTATCATTTTAAGGATTTAGATTTCCGTTCGCATATGCGAACATAATCCTTAAAAAATCAGAGTTTGTTTCCCTCTAACTCTTAATTATATTATAAACGATAAAGCAATTTATGTCAACTAAAATAACTCTCCAAACTGACTTTTTTATGAAATCTATCCGCTCTGAAATCTATTTAGCCGGCCGCATTTCTTATTTCGCATAACGGGCGTTGGACTTTTAAAAAAATCACCAAAACTAAAACTCAATTCACCGCACTTTATGGACTATTTTAAAACCGTAATATTACGCTGTATTTATTCTTAACGCAAAGCTGTGTTTTCAATCTGTCGTGATTTGCCTTTAACTGTGCCCAAGCCCAATTCACTCAGACGAAAATCCTCGCTCCAAACTCTGTGTTTTTCCGCGCAAAACCCTTTCCACAATACAAATAACCTCTCGAATTCAAAACTGAATTTCGAAAATTCTTTATTTTTCTTTGCTTTCTATGAATTTTTTGATAATCTCGAACATTTCGGCGGAAATGACGTGTTCTATCCTGCATGCGTTTTGTTCCGCAAGAAGCGGGTCCGCCCCCATCAAAACCAGCGACCGCGTCAAAACCCTGTGTTTTTCGTAAACTCCCTCCGCCTTTTTCAATCCGCTTTCGCTGAGCGCGATTTCACCCGCATTTACCGTAATATACCCTTTTTTCTGCAAAAGATTTACGGCGCGCGACACGCTGGATTTGGCGTAGCCCAGTTCCTCCACGATATCCACCGACCGCACGCCGGATTTGCGTTTTTTCAGTAGCAAAATGGTTTCGAGATACATCTCTTCCGATTCTCTGGTTTTCATAAAACACCTCTTTTTATTTTATGGCAATGGCAAGATTCCATTAAATTAATCCCGTCCCTTCAGCTAACCGACCAGTAAACCTTACAAAACGGCTTACCGCAGAAACCGCCGCTTCGGGCGCCGGTTCAGCCCAGCGCGACGTCCAGCACCATCATCAGCACAAAGCCGGCCATTACTCCCCACGTGCCCAGATGGGGGTGCTCGTCCAGCTTGGCGTCCGGGATAAGGTCCTCCGCCACGACAAAAATCATAGCGCCCGCGGCAAAAGCCAAAAACCACGGCTGCAAAACGACTATATACGCCGCCAAAAAATATCCTATCACGGCTGCGACAGGTTCCACCGCTCCGCTGGCAACCCCGTACAAAAACGCCTTGTTTCTGCTGCTCGTGACGGTTTTCATAGGCAGCGCGACCGCCGCGCCCTCCGGCAGGTTTTGGATGCCGATGCCCACGGCAAGCCCCAGCGCCGACACGTACGCGCCCGCTTCGCCCGACGCCGCCGCGGCGCCGAAAGCGAACCCTACCGCCAGCCCTTCGGGGATATTGTGTATCATTACCGCCAAAAACAGCTTGACGGACTTGTCCAAGGCGTTGCGCGGGCCTTCCTCCTCCTGAGTGCCCCTGTGCATATGCGGGACGATTTTGTCCAGCAGCACCAAAAAAAGCCCTCCCAAAACAAATCCCAGCGCAGCGGGCAGCCACGGCGCGTCGCCGCTCGCCCCCTCGATGGACGGAATCAAAAGCGACCAAACCGACGCCGCAATCATTATGCCCGAGGCGAACCCCAAAAACAATGTGTTTACCTTCG
>DAITPX010000002.1:0-2546 GCA_036833365.1 Clostridia bacterium
GACGACTGAAAACGCCCCGCCAAAATGTAGACAAACCGCCCCAAAGGTGCTAAAATGTGTATATAAACAAAAGGAGGTAGTCCGCAATGGCATACAAAATTACTTCTGAATGTATTTCCTGCGGGAGTTGTCAATCCGTTTGTCCTACCGACGCCATAAGCGAAGGCGACGGACAATATGTTATCAACGAAGACGTCTGCGTAAGTTGCGGAACTTGCGCGGCGCAATGCCCTGTTAGCGCTATAAAGGAAGGCTAACATATACCTATTTCACCGTCCGAAGAAAATTTCGGGCGGTATTTTTTATGTTGACTTTTGTTTGTGGCAATACTAAAATCAAGCTATGATAAATGAAACGACACAAACTTGCCTTTTGCCCGGCGAGGAGCTTCTCGACCTTCAGGCGGGAGGGCTCAGGCTGATTCAAAAAACCGACGGCTACCGGTTTACAAGCGACTCGGTGCTGCTGGCAAATTTTGTCAAAAACGTCAAAGGCAAGCGCGTCGCGGAATTATGCAGCGGCAGCGGGGTTATAAGCGTTTTGGTCGGATACAAATGCCGCCCGGGCTTTGTCGCGGCCGTGGAAATCCAGCCCGAGGTCGCCGAAATGTCGCGGCGTTCAATCGGACTGAACGGGCAAAGCGGCGTTATAACCGTTTTTACCGCCGACGCGAAGGACTGCGCCGGTGTAATCGGGAGCGGCTTCGACGCCGTAATCGCAAACCCGCCGTACCGCAAGGTCGGCAGCGGCCAAACCCAAACCGACCCCGCTAAGGCATTGTCGCGCCACGAAATAGAAATAAACCTGGAGCAGCTTGCGGCTTCGGCGGCAAAGCTTTTGCGAGGCAAGGGCTCGTTTTACCTCGTGCACCAAAGCGAAAGGGCGGCGGAGGTTTTTTACCTTATGCACGCGGCGGGCGTCGAGCCCAAGGAGGTTTGTTTCGTCAGGCCGCGCGCGTCCGCAACGCCCAACCTGCTGCTTGTAAGGGGTGTGAAAGGTGGCAAGGCGGGGCTCAAATTTTTGCCCGACATAGTCGTTTTTGACAAAAACGGCGGGTACACTCAAACAATCAAACTGCTTTACGGAGAATCTTATGAATAAAATACAAGTCTATTTCGTCGCAACGCCGATAGGCAACCTCGACGAAATTACTTTCCGCGCGGTGGAAACACTCAAAAGCGTGGACGAAATTTACTGTGAGGACACTCGCCGCACGCTTACGCTGCTGAGGCGGCATTCTATTGAAAAGCCTCTTTTTGCTTACCACAAATTCAACGAAAAAAAGCAGACGGAGGCTATTTTGGCTAAGCTCGCCGAGGGCAAAACAATAGCCGTCGTGTCCGACGCGGGCATGCCCTGCGTTTCCGATCCGGGCGGCGTGCTTATCGCCGCGCTGCGTTCGGCAGGCGTCGGCTACACTGTCGTTTCGGGGGCCAGCGCCCTCATAAACGCCTTTGTGCTGTCGGGCTTTTCCGCGCCCTTCACCTTCGCGGGTTTTTTGCCCGAAAAAAATTCCGACCGCAAAAAACTGTTCGAGGTTCTGCCGCGAAAAACCGCGCTGATTTTTTACTCGTCGGTGCACGACATAAACGGAGATTTGGAATTTTTGTTTCAAAACCTCGGCGCGCGAAACGTTTGCGTCGCCCGCGAGCTGACAAAAATTTATGAGACCGTATATTTCGGCGAGCTGGGGAGCCTCAAGATTGAACAAACCAAAGGCGAGTTTGTTGTAGTAGTGGATAAGGGGGAAGAAAAAGATTTTGCCGATATGTCCGTTGAAGAGCACGTCAAAATGTATGTGGACGCGGGCATGCAAAAAATGGACGCAATAAAACAGGTTGCAAAAGACCGCGGGATTCCAAAAAGCGAGGTTTACGGAGCGGTGGTAAACCGCAAATAAAATTGTTTACGCGGCGGGAAAAGCGCAAAAACGCTTGGGAAGCCATGCAGAGAAACTATAGTTAAAATTATATCTATTAACTTAAGAATCTGGTTTTTGAAATACGTAGTTGGAAGAATGGAATTAAATTTGTCCCGGCGAACCAAGCCGATATTGATTGTATTTTTGCCTTAAACAAAGAACTGATTGATACATATGAGGATAGGCAATCGATTGGCTATGAGAAAGTCATTCAATGGATTATCGGAAGGTTAAAACTAATATCGGAGGGTATGATGTATTATGCAGGGCAACCAAAAAATCGGATATTACTATTTTTCATCAGGCAGACGGTAAAAAATGGAGCTTGATGATTTGTATGTCCTTCCGCAATTCAGAAATAATAGAATCAGAACCGCCGTATTGAAAAGGTTCTTTTCTAAAACTGGTTTTCCCATATTTTTGTACGTGTTTCAAAAAAATGTGAGAGCGGTTTCTTTATATTCAAAATTGAGATTTAAGGTTGTTGAGAACATCGGAAATACAAGATACAAAATGCAAAGAGACCCTTAAAATCTCCAAATTGTTAATCGGTTTTCCTTTAAATTCTCCGCAAAGCCGTAAGCATAAAATTTTGTGCGTCGTAAAAATTAATTGGCACGGGCGG
>DAITPX010000002.1:2670-11162 GCA_036833365.1 Clostridia bacterium
AAAAACGGGAGGTAACAAAAAATGGAACTTGACACCTTCATTCAAACCGTTCTTGCGCTGGCGAGCGGCGAAAACCTGCTCATGATTTTCGGGGCGGCGGCCTGCTGCCTGCTTACCGGCCTGGTCAAAAAACTGCTGCCCAAGCTGAAAATCGACCTCACCCACAGCTTCGACCCGACTGTTTTTATGCCCTTTGTTTTCGGGGCGGCGATTTCGTCGGTGGCGGGCGTGTTTATGAGTTTCGATACTTTGGGGGCAAGGATTTCCTTTATTGCCGTGCAAACCCTTACGATGGGCGCGCTGTCTATGACGCTTTATAAAATTGTGTCGGGCTTAAGCGGCAAAAGCCTAAAGCAGCTTCTTAAAAGCGACGCTTTCAGCTTGTTTTACAACCAGCTTATCGGGCTGACCGACGCGAAAAAGAGGCTCTTGGACGGGACGCTGTCGGAGAAGGATTTTGTGGCGACGATACAAACGCTTGCGGCAAACGCGGGCGCCATCTATGCCGCGGAGGGCGCCGACGGCGAAAAAAAGGAAAAGCTCCAAACGCTTTTGGGCGGCTTATTGGACGCGGAGACGATAGATAAGGTAGCCGCTTCGCTGCACCTGGCGCTGTCCAAAATGTTCGGCGGTTAGGCCGTTTTCACCGAATGCCCGCGCCTGAAAGAGTTTCTTTCGGCGCGGGCATTTTTAGTTTTTTTCGCATTGAATTGCATTGACTTTTCGCCGTGGATTTGTTAAATTTAAGTAATATGAAAAACGGTTTTGTCAAGTACGTCAAAGAATATTTCGCCGTGGTTTTGGCCGGGTTTATTACGGCGTTTTATATGCATATGTTTATCCTGCCCGCAAGGTTCGTACCGGGCGGAATAAGCGGCGTGGCGGCGATTCTCGAGTTTGTCGGCGTGCTGGACGCGAAATACGGCATCTACCTTTTCAACGTGCCGCTGCTGATTTTGGCTCTCGTTTTTTTGAAAAAGGATTTCGCGATAAAAACTGTGGTGTCCACGACGGTCACGACGCTGGCAATGATGTTTTTTGATTTTATCGATATGGCCGTCTTTACCGACGACAAACTCATCAGCGTGTTTCTGGCGGGCATTTTGGGCGGCGTAGCCTTCGGGCTGGCGTTCGGCAACGGCGGCAGCAACGGCGGCACGGAAATTATTGCCCGCCTGATAATGAAAAAAAATCCCGAGGCCGACCCCGGCAGGATATTATTTTTGTTCAATGTGGTGATTATGGGCGCGGGCGGCTTTTTTACGGGCGAGGCCGTTTACGACTTTTGGACGGTGGTCTATTCGCTGGCGCTGAGCTATGTTTCTTCCTCGGTTTACAGGATTTTATCGCGCGGAATCGACCCCGCGCAAAAGTTTTTTATCATCACCGAAAAAGGCGAGGAAATATCCAAGGCTATCACGGCAAACCTCAAACGCGGGGTAAGCATGACCTTGGTCAAGGGCAAAACGCCCGCGCACTCAAACGCGTTCGCGCCCAAGTCGATGCTTATGGTTGTGGTGCAGGAGCGCCAGACGCCGTGGCTTAAGCGGTACGTCAAGCAGACCGACCCGCAGAGCTTTTCCTTTTCCGTGCGCGTCGACGACGTGATTACCCGCCCCGGGTTCAATAAAAGGTACAGGTGGAAATTGTAACTATGAAAAAAAATATTTATATAGTTTTGATAATAATTTTGTCCGCGCTTTTGAAAGCCGTGGGCGTGCAGCTTTTTTTGCTGCCAAACCGAATTTTGGCGGGCGGCATGATGGGCATAGCCGGCACGATAGATTTGCTTTTCGACAAAGGCATTTTCAATGCGTCGTATTGGGTTTTGTTTATAAATATTCCTCTGCTCGTGGCCTCTTACATCAGGCTTGGCAAACGCCTCACGATTAAAACGGCGGCGAACGTGCTGCTCACCGCGGCGTTTATGTGGGTAATAGATTTCGTCAACCTGCCCGAAATTATCGGCACCGTCGAGGCGGAATACAAGGTGCTTTACGCAATCATCGGCGGAGTAATTTTCGGGCTGGCGCTCCCGCTTATGCTCTCCGTCCAAGGATCGACGGGCGGTAGCGACGTAATAGTTTTGCTGATAAGGCGCTCGTCCTCCACGACGCTTATGCGCCTCAACCTGTTTATTTCGGCGGCGACCGTGGCTTTGGGCGCGCTGTTGCTCGGCAGCATAGAAATTTTTGTGTTTTCGGTGGTAACGCTGTTTTGCTCTCAAATCACCGAGGAGCAGATTTTTAGGGGCTATTCCTCGGCGGTCGCGCTCGAAATCGTTACCGAAAAACCCGAGGAGCTTGCCGACAGGCTGATGAAAGAGCTTAAGCACGGCGTGACCAGCATAAGCATAACGGGCATGTATTCGCTCACCAACAAAACGCAGCTCGTGTGTGTTATGAACCGCCGCCAGCTCAACCTCGCCAGAAAAATAATGCGCGAAACCGACGCCAACGCTTTCGCTTACGCATTGAGGGTTAAGGAGGTAGTGGGACGCGGTTTCGTCAACAAGGAAGAGGACTTCGAGGACAAGGCTACGCAGGATTGATTTTTTAAATTAGTTACGAAATTTAAAATAAAATTTAATTTAAGGGAAGCCAAGCCGGAATTAATATTGAGCGGGTCAGCCAACAGGCATGAGAAATTGCTTGCCGCACAAACGCTATTGGTCTGGCGGCGAGTTTTTTAGAAAATCGGCGGATTAAAAAAATTTCGATTAAATACTCATAATAAGCAAAGAGAGTGAAGCTTAGGCAAACGGCAGGCGGCATTCAAATAAAATTCATATCCAAAAAAAATAGATTAAGGCGCGGGGAAAATGAAAACTGGGCGATTTTTAAGGAGTTTTGCGACAAAAAACGCGGATTTGGCAAAAATTTACGCCGAGGGCCGCCGTTTTGTTTGGTTTACGCCTTGCAAAAAGCCGTTTTTTCTGTTAAAATATTTGATACGGAATTATCCTGAACGAATTTATTACATAGGGAGAGAAATATGAAAAAAAGAAAAGACGCTTTTTTGGTAAAGGACGTCGACGGGACTTTTTCGGTGGTCATGGCCATAATGCCGCGCCGTTACGACGCGACGAACTACACTTTTTTGGACATAGACTGCGCGCCGATTGACGCATATATCGCCAAAAAGCGCTTGGAAGGCGAAAAATACAATTATATGCACATTATGATAGCGGCCGTCGTGAGGACCTTCGCAATGCGCCCCAAGCTTAACCGCTACACGATGAACTGCAGGCTTTACGAAAGGTACCGCGTCACGGTTTCGTTCACCATCAAGCAGGCGCTCAAGGACGACGCCGAGGAAATAACCATTAAGCACACCTTTGTCGGCAACGAAACCTTAAGCGAAATACGCGACACATTGGAACGCATCATAAACGAAAACCTCGAGTCGGCGGGCGCGGTCAACGCAAGCCAGCGCAAGGCGGACAGCATCGGCGCCATGCCCGTTTTCGCGGCGAAATTTTTGGTGGGTACTTTGCGCCACATGGACAGGCGCAACATAATGCCCAAGGCGTTTGAAAAAATAAGCCCTTTCCACACAAGCTTTTTTATCACCAACCTCAAATCGATAAAAACCGAAACGGTAGTGCACCATTGCTACGATTTCGGTACGACGAGTATTTTTATCGCCATGGGCAAGGAAAAAATGAAAGCCATGGTGGACGAAAACCACAACGTTGTGGCGAAAAAAATACTTACTCTTGGCATTTCCGCAGACGAACGCATTTGCGACGGGCTGTATTTCGGCAAATCCTTCCATCTGGCAAAGCGCCTTTTGGTTAATCCCGAAAATCTGGAAGAGGAATATCATGACGAAAAAATCGACGCAGAGCTGGAAAAAGAGAGGGTTTTGAAGGAAAAAAAGTCGAAAAAACAAGCGAAAAACAATGAAAAAACCTCGAAAAAGGCCTTAAAAACCGCAAAAAAAGAGCTTAAAATAGCGAAAAAAGTGGCGAAAAGCCGCGCAAAAGCGTAAAAAAAACAATAAAGAAACAAGAAAAAACACGATAAAACAGCAGCAAAAATCCGCCTTTTTTCGGCGGGTTTTTTTATTGCTCTAAGGGATTTTTTAAAGATTGCGCTATTTCGGTCGGAGAACAAATTTAAAAAAATTTTATTAAAATTGAGATTTTAATAAGAGCGATTTTGACTCTTGTTTGGGTTGCTGCCTATAGCATTTTAGTGTTAAGAAACGGGTTTCAGAAAGGCTTTGGCGAGCCGCGGACTCGGCTCGACGGTGTCGAGACGGATGCCGCTTTCGTATCGGAAATGCTTTGGTAATCGCTGACTTGGGGGCGGTACGCAAAGAATTTGGATTCCTAATTAGGCTTTATTAATAGGAGTTTTGGGTTATGCTGAAATTTATAGGAGTTTGTTATATAATTATATAAATGAAAAACCGCGCGGGATTATAGGCGCGCCGTTCCGCTCGAATTTCTTTATCGATAAAATTTAAAAAATGAAAATCCAAGGTGGTTTGAACGGATAATCAAGCGGGGGTCTGTCTTACAATAAGGCACATCTAAAATGATAACCAAACGTTTTAATTGCCTTGGTTTTTGTGAGTTATAATTTTTGGATTTCCTAAATTTTAAGCGTATAGGTACCAAAACTTAGAAAATGATAAGCACCGTTTTTTGTGAGCCGAGATTGGGCGCCGCGCCTGCGTTTTGGGTAAAGTTGGGATTTAATAGGAGTTTTTGAATAGGTGCAAAGATTATTTCATTTTAGATTGGTTTATCATAGATAAAAGCTTAAACAAAAAAACAAGGTAATTACCCTTGTTTTTTTGGATTACATTTTTTATGCTAAAGTATATATTGCGGTTAAATTTGTGTGAGGAAAGCCTTTTTTATTCCGAATATCAGGGATAAATTAGTCGTCGGCGTAGGTGTCGAAGTAGCCTTTGATGAGAATTATGGGGGTGCCTTTGTCGCCGCTGCCGCTTGTGAGGTCGCTGAGGCTGCCTAACAGGTCGGTAAGGCGGCGGGGCGTGGTGCCCTGTCCGTTCATAGCGCCTTTCGTGTCGCCCTTTTGGCGAATAAGCCGTTTCATTTCACATTCGGCCTGCCCTTTGCAGCAGTCCTTCAAATCGGTGTCGGCTATGTACTTGAGCTTGAGCTCGTTGGGGCTGCCGTCGAGGCTTTTGCTGTAAGCGGGCGAAACCACGGGGTCGGCAAGCTCCCAAATGCCCCCGACGGGGTCTTTGAAAGCGCCGTCGCCGTAGACCATTACGTTGACGTTTACGCCCGTTTTTTCTAAAAGCGATTTTTCCAGCGCGGTCACGAAGCTTTCGGCGTCGCGGGGGAAGAGCTTTACGCTGTTTTCGGTGGCGAGGTTGCTGCCCAAAAGGCCGAATTTTTCATTCCATCCGCTGCCGTCCACGCTTTGGGTGAGGATTTCGTCAAGGCACAGCGCACGTTTGGCACCCGCCGCCAAAAGCTGTTTTTTTGTGCGGCTACGTTTGTGTATGTCGCAGACTATGACGGTGTCGGTAAAAGAGAGGATATATTCGGGTTTGTTTGAAAAAATTATTTCGCAGTTGGGGCAGATTTGCTTGTAATAAGCGACGTAATTCACATGCGTGAAGGGGTGAAGGGGAGCGCCGAATTTTTCGGCGAATTGTTTTTCGGCGAAGCTGTCGGCAAAGGGGTCGGCGCCCGCGCCCTCGAGCGCGTCCAGGCCGATAAGGGGGTTGCCGACTTCGTCGGAAGGATAGGAAAGCTGGATGACGACTTTTTCGCAGGCCTTAGAAATGCCCTTTAGAAGCATGGAAAAACGGTTGCGCGACAGAATGGGGAAAATTACGCCCACGGTGCCGCCGCCCGTTTTTGCTTTGACGTCTTTGGCTATCTGCTCGGTTGTGGCATAGTTGCCCTGAGAGCGCGCAACCACTGCTTCTGTGACCGCCACAACGTCTTTAGGCGAAAACGCGAGGCCGAGCTCGTCTGCCGCCGCAGTGACGCTTTCGGTGACGATGGATACCAAGTCGTCGCCCTTGCGGATTATCGGCGCGCGTACGCCGATGGAAATCGTTCCGACGTTTTTCATAAATCTATTTCTCCTTTTTGTAGTGAAATCCTCTTTTGCCCTTTGTTATCATAATTGCACGCGGCCGGCTTGTCAAACGTTTCGCCCGCAGCCAAGCTTTTGATGTGTTTTCCAAAAAACAAATAATAATCGTTAACGTTCGGGTTTGTCAAGCGTTTGAAAACAAAAAGACGGCCGATATTTAAAAAAATATCGGCCGCTTCCGGTTTTTTCAACCTCTAATTAAGTAAAATAAAGGAGGAGTTCTTTTGTAGGGAGATTGAAAGAGTTTGGCTTTGGTTAGCAGGGTTTAGCAAAACTGATGCCACCGGTGCAGAAGAGCAGCCCAACCAGCAATATTAAGCAGCAGGTGTTGATGTTAAGCGTGAAGTTTTTGAGCTTCCCGCCGCAGCAGCAGAAAAGCAAGATAAGTATAATCCACGTGCAGTTGCAAATTCCGCAGTCTTTGCCTCCGCCACCGCCGCCGCCGCAATCGCCGGACCCAAACATGTTGTTGAACATTCGAGTTTACCTCCGTATTTAGTGTGGCTTCCCCCGAAACGCCCCTCGGGGGCGTCCTCGAGAGTCGCATATATTACCCTATGAAGGGCAAAAAATTTGTGTTACTTTGGCGGGGTTTTGAGGCGATTTTAGGTTGATAAACCTCTCTTCGTGTGGTATAATAACCAAACGAAGCGTATTTGGAAAAAAACGCTATCTTAATTTTTTTTCGTTTTAATATCAAAACGAACGGTATCGGGCTTAGCCCGAACCGTAACGGAAAATTATGCAAAACAGAAAATCTTACTACGTGGCACTTTTCGGCATTATGCTCGCGACTATTTTTGCGGCGATGACGCTTGACAGGGCGCTGTCAATCGTTATTCCCATCGGCATCGCCTGGTTTTGCCTGACCGTCACCTTGTCTTTCGCTTTTATGAAGGACACTTGGTGGATTGCCGTTTTCGCGGGTCTGTTTTTCGGGCTGGCGTCGCTTGTGACCGCGCCCTTGGGCGGGAAATACGTGTTTTTAGACCCGAGAATATCGGTTCTGACCCGCGTCATTTCGATGACTTTTGCGTATTTTGTGTATAAATTCGTATCGTTTTTGGGAAGGAACGCCAAAAACCGCAGAACGATGCAGTATGTAGCGTTGTCCGTGGGAGCATTTTTCGGGGTTTGCGCAAACACCGCGACAGTTCTGCCCGCTTTGGTTTTGTGGGGGGGCAGGGACAGCGTCGTTAATTTGTTTATGGGTATAGCGGTGATTAACTTTATCCCCGAGCTGGTGATAGCCACTCTCGCGGTGCCGCCGATAGTGCTTGGGGTGAGAAAAGCGATGCATTTCGGCATAGACGGCAAAAGCGACAAGTTTGCCGAGGCATAACAAACTTACGGGCATCACAATAATAAAACTTCATAAGTCCGCGGCGGAAATCATTATAGAAAGGCGGCGCGTTAAATTTGGGGCGCATAAAGAAAATACATTTAGAAACACGGGAAGAAAAACATGTTACTTGCAATCGATATAGGCAACACTAATATCAAGCTGGGGCTTTTTCATGAAAACATACTTAAACACAGCTGGAAAATGAGCACCGACGTAAGGCGTACGTCGGACGAAATCGGCTCGGTGATGAAGCAGCTTTTTGCCGCGCATAAGGTGGACGAAATCGAAATAACCTCGGCGGTCATAAGCAGCGTTATTCCGCAGCTCAATTACACAATAGAACACGCGCTGGACTACTATTTCGACATAAAGTCGCTTTTTGTGGAAGCGGGGGTCAAGACGGGGCTTAAAATCAAATACGAAAACTCAAAAGACCTCGGCGCGGACAGGATTGTCAACTGCGTAGCCGCCACCAAAAAATACGGCGTGCCATTTATATTGGTCGATTACGGCACCGCCACGACTTTTTCCATAGTCAATTCAAAGGCGGAGTTTGTGGGTGGGGCCATAACAATCGGAATAAAAACCTCTGTCGAGGCGCTGGCAAGGAACACCGCGCAGCTGCCGAGGGTGGAGCTTGTGACTCCCGAAAGGATAATCGGGACGAGCACGGTCAAATGCATCCAATCGGGCGTTATCCACAGCAACGTGGGCGCGACCAAATATATGATAGAAAAAATCAAAGCCGAGATGGGGGAGCGAAACGTCAAGATAATAGCCACCGGCGGGCTGAGCGAGCTTATCGCCGAGCAGGAGCGCTTGTTCGACATTATCGACAGGGAGCTGTCGCTCGAGGGGCTTAATATTATTTACAATCTGAATCAGTGAGGGGAGGGGCGTTTAACCCGCGTTTTCGCCCCTAAAATAAAACGAGGTACGATGGATTTTAGGCTGGTTTCTAAATTTTCGCCGCGCGGCGACCAACCGCAAGCGATTGACAAGCTTGTGAAAGGGCTTTCGGACGGGCTGAGGACGCAGGTTTTGAAGGGCGTTAC
>DAITPX010000002.1:11172-25279 GCA_036833365.1 Clostridia bacterium
ATGACGAGAGCGGGCCTGTTTGTGCGCGCGATAATATTCGCAGGTTTTGAGGGGCGTCACGGGCAGCGGCAAAACGTTTACCATGGCGAATATTATCGCGCGCACAAACAGGCCTGCACTCGTCATTTGCCACAACAAAACCTTGGCGGCGCAGCTGTGCAACGAATTCAGAGAATTCTTCCCTGATAACAGGGTGGAATTTTTTGTTTCGTACTATGACTACTATATGCCCGAAAGCTACATTCCCGCGCGCGACCTTTACATCGAAAAAGAACTGGAAATAAACGAGGAAATCGACAAGCTGCGCCATTCGGCGACATGCTCGCTTTTAGAGCGGCGGGATACCATAGTCGTCGCAAGCGTTTCGTGCATTTACGGTTTGGGCGGCCCGGAGGACTATTACTCAAGCAGCATAAGCATTCGCCCCGACGACAAGCTGGACCGCGACGAGCTGGTGAAAAGGCTCATCAAAATCCAATATCAGCGTAACGACATGGATTTCGCGCGCGGCACCTTCAGGGTGAGGGGCGACATCGTGGAGGTTTTTCCCGCCAGCAGCAGCGACACCGCGATAAGGGTTGAGTTTTTCGGGGACATCGTTGAAAGAATAAGCGAAATAGGCGCTATAGACGGAAACGTAAAGGCGACGCTTTTGCATACGATAATTTTTCCCGCTACGCACTACGTCATAAACGGAATTACCGTGGAGGAGGCGCTGGCGCGTATTTCAGCCGACAAGGAAAACGAGGTCAAAGCCTTCACCGAAGGCGGGAAGCCGCTGGAGGCGTTTCGGCTCAACCAACGGGTCAACTACGACATAGAGATGATAAGGGAGCTGGGGTACTGCTCGGGCATCGAAAACTACTCGAGGTACTTTGACGGGCGGTCGCCGGGGGAACCGCCGTACACCTTGCTGGATTATTTTCCCGACGATTTTTTGACTTTTGCCGACGAAAGCCATATGACGCTGCCCCAGGTGAGGGGCATGTACAACGGCGACAAGGCCAGAAAGGACAACCTTGTCGGGTTCGGCTTCAGAATGAAAAGCGCCTACGACAACAGGCCGCTGAGGTTTGAGGAATTCGACCAACGGCTTGGCCAGACGATTTGTTTTTCGGCGACGCCGGCGGAATACGAAATGGGCCTTGCGGGGCAGGTAGCGGAGCAGATAATCAGGCCCACGGGGCTTATCGACCCCGAAATAAGCGTGCGCCCGACGGAAGGGCAGATAGACGACCTTTTGGGAGAAATAGACAAAACCGTCAAAAACAAGGGGCGGGTTTTGGTCACGACCCTGACCAAGCGTATGGCGGAGGCGCTGACGAAATACCTCGCCGAGCGAGGCATAAGGGTGAAGTACCTGCACAGCGACATTGACACCCTGGAGCGGATAGATATTATAACGGGGCTCAAAAGGGGGGATTTCGACGTTTTGGTGGGAATCAACCTTTTGCGCGAGGGGCTCGACCTGCCCGAAGTGCAGCTTGTGGCGATACTCGACGCCGACAAGGAAGGATTTTTGAGGTCGGAAAGCTCGCTTATACAGACTGTCGGGCGGGCGGCGAGAAACGTTTTCGGGCATGTAGTGATGTACGCCGAGAATATAACGGGCAGCATGAGACGGGCGATAGACGAAACCAACAGGCGCAGGGAAATTCAGCATCGCTTTAACGTGGAAAACAACATCACCCCCAAGACCGTGGAGCACCGTGTGGCGAACACACTGGAAATAACCAAACGCGAGACGGCGCAGATGGGGCTAAGCGAAATGGTAAACGAAGCGGACAGGCTTACGGCGGCGATGAAGAAAGCGGCGGGAGAGCTGGACTTCGAGCGCGCAATAGAGCTGCGCGAGGCGGTGGCAAAGCTGAACAAACGCATAGAAAAAGCAAACAGGCAGAAAAAAGGGTAAGTTTTGGGCGAATTAGCCGAAATTTTATAGCCAGTTGAACGCGTAGACGGTGTCGGCGATAAACAGGGCAACAAAAAACCCCGCTAAATAATATGGAAGCAAAACAGAGAAAACAAATATTGCAATAAAAAAAGAGCCCGCGCATTCTAATGCGCTGCTACAAGCCAAAGATGGCGGACAAGCGTCAACCGGCGGAGCACTAACCGGACTCAATAATATATATACGCAGTTGCTTGGAAATGTCAATACGAAAACGAAAAAAATCTTGCACTGAATTATGAAATATCAGTAAATTGAGGATTGCCATTTATTAGCAGAGGAATTTTTTTAATTAATTGCAAAAAAGATTTGACTTGGGAAAGAGAAATAGATTAAATTTAATTCAAAAGAAAAAATATGGGGCAGATAATAGTTATTAAGCAAAATGAAAAACGAAATTTTTGTTAAAAACGCGAGGGCGAACAACCTTAAGGGAATAGACGTAACCATACCGCGGGACAAACTGGTGGTATTTACCGGCATAAGCGGGAGCGGCAAGTCGTCGCTGGCATTCGACACCATTTTTGCCGAGGGACAGCGAAGGTACATCGAAAGCCTGTCGGCGTACGCGCGGCAGTTTTTGGGGCAAATGGACAAGCCCGACGTGGAATATATCGAGGGGCTGTCGCCCGCCATATCGATAGACCAGAAAACGACAAGCAACAACCCGCGCTCCACCGTGGGCACGGTTACGGAGATATACGACTACCTGCGCCTGCTTTTTGCGCGCGTGGGCACGCCCTATTGCCCCGAATGCGGAAAGGAAATCAAACGGACGACGGTGGACCAAATCACCGAAAAAATAAACGAGCTGCCGCTGGGGACAAAGTTGAAAATACTCGCGCCCGTAGTGAGGGGGCGGAAAGGGGAATTCCGCCAGCTTTTCGAGCAGCTTAAAAAAAGCGGGTATGTGCGCGTGGTCGTGGACGGAATCCAATACACCACCGACGACGAAATCAACCTCGAAAAAAACAATAAGCATACCATAAGCGTCGTGGTGGACCGGATAGTTTTGAAAGAGGACGGCAACAAGAGGCTTACCGACAGCGTGGAAACGGCGCTTAAGCTCGCCGAGGGGCTTGTGATTGCCGAAACCGACGAGGGCGAGACGCTTTTTTCGGATAAATATACCTGTCCCGACTGCGGGATAACCATAGAGGAGCTGGAGCCGCGCATGTTCAGCTTCAACTCGCCTTTCGGCGCGTGCCCCGACTGCACTGGTTTGGGCTTTAAGATGACCTTCGACGAAAGCCTGATTTGCCCCGACAGGAGCAAGTCGCTGCACGACGGCGCGATAAGGCTTATGGGCTTTTCGCTGGACAGCAGCAGCTGGATGAATATGTATTTCAACAGCCTCGCCAAGCAATACGGCTTTTCATGCGACGTGCCCGTCGAGAAGTTGCCGAAAAAAATTTACGACCTTATTATGTACGGCAACGGCGGGGAAAAATTTTCCGTCGAAATGAAGGACGGGCGGAGCTTTTCGTCGAAATGGGAGGGAATTATCCCCATGATGACGAGGCGCTACCGCGAGACGACGAGCGATTTTACGCGGAGCGAATACGAAAACTATATGGTCAGCGCGCCCTGCGAAACCTGCCACGGCAAACGCCTCAAGAAGGAGGTTTTGGCGGTCAGGGTGGGTGGCAAAAATATATTTGAAATAACAGAAATGCCCATAGACAAATGCCTTGAGTTTTTTGAAAAGCTTTCCCTGGACAAGACAAAATCGACTATCGCGTACATGGTGCTGAAGGAAATCAAGGCGCGGCTCAAGTTTTTGATAGACGTGGGGCTGAATTACCTCACCCTGTCGAGAAGCAGCGGCAGCCTTTCGGGCGGCGAGGCGCAGCGCATACGGCTTGCCACGCAGATAGGCAGCGGGCTTGTGGGGGTATTGTATATTTTGGACGAGCCGAGCATAGGCCTGCATCAATGCGACAACAAAAAGCTTATCGAAACGCTCAAAAAGCTGCGCGACCTGGGTAATACCCTGATTGTCGTCGAGCACGACGAGGAAACTATAATGAGCGCCGATTATATCGTCGACATCGGCGTCGGGGCGGGGGTGCACGGCGGGGAAGTCGTGGTGACCGGCACGCCCGATGACGTGATGAAATGCGAAAAATCGCTGACTGGGCAATACCTTTCGGGGAAAAAAGCCATACCTATGCCCAATTCGAGGCGCAAGGGCAATGGGAGTATGCTGTGCATCAAGGGCGCGGGCAAAAACAACCTTAAAAATATAGACGTCGACATACCGCTCGGGACTTTTACAGCCGTTACGGGAGTGAGCGGAAGCGGAAAAAGCTCGCTTGTCAACGAAATTTTGCTGCCCTACCTCGAGCACAAGCTGAACAGGGCGCGCAAAAAAAAGGTGATGTGCCGCGAAATAACGGGGACGGAAAACCTCGACAAGGTGATTTCCATCGACCAGAGCCCCATAGGGCGCACGCCGCGAAGCAACTGCGCTACTTATACAAATCTGTTTACGCACATACGCACGCTTTTTGCCGCGACGCCCGACGCCAAGGAAAGGGGCTACGGAATGGGGCGGTTCAGCTTTAACGTCAAGGGCGGGCGGTGCGAAAACTGCTTCGGCGACGGGATTTTGCGTATAGAAATGAATTTTTTGCCAGACGTTTATGTGCCGTGCCCCGTCTGCAAGGGCAAGCGCTACAACCGCGAAACGCTTGAAGTTAAATACAAGGGCAAAAATATCGCGGACATTTTGAAAATGACCGTGGAGGAGGCGCTGGGATTTTTTGAGAACCTGACATCCATACGCAACAAGCTGCAAACGCTTTATGACGTGGGGCTGGGCTACATTACGTTGGGGCAGAGCGCGACGACTCTTTCGGGCGGCGAGGCGCAGCGCGTCAAGCTGGCGGCGGAGCTGTCGCGGCGCGGCACCGGCAAGACGGTTTATATTTTGGACGAACCCACGACAGGGCTTCATTCGGCGGACGTAGACAGGCTGATAAGCATTTTGCAGAGGTTGGCGGCGGCGGGCAATACCGTAATCGTCATCGAGCACAATCTCGACGTAATTAAGGTCGCCGACTACGTAATAGACCTTGGGCCCGAGGGCGGCGACAAGGGCGGGGAAGTGATAGCCAAAGGCACACCCGAGGAAATCGCGGAAATCGAAAGCAGTTATACGGGGCAGTTTTTGAAAAGGATTTTGGAGAAAAAGCATGTTTCGGGCGCCGCGGCGGAAGTTGTTTGAAACACATGCGGAGCGGGATTTAATTGAAGCGCGGCAAAATTTAGCAAGGCCAGAGCGATGGCTTTCGATTATTAAAAAAAAAGAATTTAAAAAAATAAAACAAGTGCGGGTTCAAGTCCCGCCTTTGTCATAATTAAGATTTAGTAGTTTTTGGAAATTTGACGATTAATCTTTAATATTTGCGCAGACAATTGCAAAATTAGTTAAACTTACGTTTATGCGAGGTAATGGGAAATTTGAGCCGCCAAAAGCCCAAAAAAGGCAACACTTTATTTTTTGGGAGGGGCGTTTATGGACAAAAGCGTAAGCAGCGCTTCCTTTTGCTTTTCGTCCATAGTTTCGATTTTGGCGAGCAGCAAATTGTGAACGGAGCTTTTGCGGCTGGGGTCAAAATCATATTCAAACATGCTCGAATTGTCTTCGGCATTTCCGATGAGATAATCCACCGTAGTATCGAGTATTTCGGACATCTGTTTGAGCTTGTCGAGGTCAGGCTCGGAGCGGCCTTTTTCCCAATCACAGAGGTTACTTTGGCTTATTTTCAGCATGGACGCAAGCTGTTTTTGCGACAAGCCTTTTTCTTTTCTCAAAATCTTTATTCTTTCCATACGTAATTCTGACAATATTTTGGCAATATTTACAATTTATTATTGACAATACGTATATTTCGTATTATAATGCCAACATAATACGTAATTTACGTATAAATTAATTCTAAGGAGAAGGAAAATGAAGATTACATCTTTTGTAATGGGGCTTATCGGAGGTATTATTGCCATAATCGGTGGATTGATTACTGCATTTATGGGTGATTTTGCCGGTTTAATAACGGGGAGCGCGATTTATACGGTAGCCGCTTGGGTAGGAGGTTTTGGGGGAGGTGTGCTTGGAATTATTGGCAGCGTGCTGTCCCGTAGCAACAAAACAGGGTTGCTTTTACTGCTCCTTGGTAGCGGGTTTGGAATAGCGTTGCTTATTATTTTCGGCGAGTTTTTGGTTTTGCCTTTTATCGGCGTACTTATGATGGGTTTATCTGCGCTTTTGGGGGTGTTTGCTAATTAAAGAATACATACAAAAGAATAGGCTTGCCTCGGGGGTGGTCACGAATAATAAAGAATAACAAAAGAATAGGCTTGGCGCTTGGGGCCGGAGGCTGCAGGGGAGCCGCTCATATAGGCGCCCTCGAAGCGCTGATAAGCCACGGTATCGACGTCGACATCGTCGCAGGGAGTTCGATTGGCGCCATAGTCGGAGGGGCTTTTTGTATGGGTATGTCACCGAGGGAAATGATTGGGGAACTAAAGAAAATAAAACGATACAGTATTTTGGATTTTTCGATTACGCCGCTATCCTCCAAGTCGGCCTGCAAGTCGAAAAAACTTGAAAAAATTTTGTCGAAAATCTTCGGTGACAGACTTATAGAAAATCTGAAATTGCCGTTTGGCTGTGTGGCATACGATATAGCTAATTGCCGGGAAATCGAATTTT
The DNA here is from genome assembly GCA_036833365.1 of Clostridia bacterium. Lineage (GTDB taxonomy): Bacteria > Bacillota > Clostridia > Christensenellales > CAG-314 > JAQUSX01. Next base: position 17,841 of record DAITPX010000002.1, read on the forward strand.
ATGAGGGAAGCTTGCAGAAAGCCCTAAGAGCCAGTGCGTCGATACCTATGATTTTCAGGCCCGTTTTGAAAGAAGGCATGGTTTTGGTGGACGGGGGGCTCTCGACAAGGCTACCCGTAAACCAATGCCGCACAATGGGGGCGGACTTGGTAATAGCTGTCGATGTCATGGGTAAACCCCAGACCGTAGGAAAACTCAAAAACACATTAGACATGGCGGAAAGATATGCCGAAATAAACGACTATCATACCTTTTTACTCAAATCTCAACAGCAAAAAATCGATGTTTTGATTGAGCCGGAAGTGGGGGAAGTTTCGCCGTATGCGTTCGCATCCTATGTAAAGATGTTTTTTGCGGGCTATTGGGCGGCAATCGATAAACTGAATGATATAGTTTCGCTATTGTAAGGGGGAAGAAATTTCCCCCTCTTTAGTTCAAAACGGTGGTTAATGGTTTTATTACACTAATACAAATTTAGCCAAAAATACTATATTACTGCGTCAACCCTTTACTTTTGCCGCGCGCTGTGGTATATTGTTTTTGCAAAGTAGGCATATCGCGTTAAGTGTGCCGGAATGGGAAGTCGTCCGGCAACGAAAGGGGCTTTGCCCCTGCGGTGGTGTGCCGCGTCCGTTGTAAAAATTTTAATCGGCCCGACCGCTTGTTGATTCGGGCAAAAATTTTGGCTGGAGGCAAAAATTTTAGTTGCCGTGAAGCCGTTCGGACTTCCCTTTGCGTCGGGGAGGTTTTTTTATGTTTAAGGCTATGCCGCGCACGCGCAAAATCGCTTTTATTGCCGTTTTTACGGCGCTTGCCGTGGTCGCGAACATGTTTACCGTGCCCATTTCGGGCAGCAACGTTTTGTCTTTTACTTACCTTGTATGCTTTTTGGCGGGAATTTATCTTGGCGTCGTGCCCGGGCTTGCGGTGGGGTTTTTGGGAGACCTGCTGGGGCATATCATTATGCCCAAAGCCGATTTTTACAACCCGTTTATCGCGGTTTCGTCGGCGCTTTTGGGGGTTATACCCGCGCTGATTTGGCTTATACCGAAGCTTAAAAAGGCCGACAAGCTGCTTATCGCGACCGCCGTTTGCGCCGTTGTGTGCACCGCCGGCATCAATACGTACGGGCTTTGGTGGTGGCTGTCGTGGAGCATGGAAGGGTTCAGCAAGACGTTTTGGGTTTATCTGGCGGCGAGGGCGCCGTTCCAGCTTGTGATGGTGGTCGCCAACTACATTTTGACCTATGTGATTTTGGAAACCAAGGTGCTCGACAAACTGCTTATGAAAGACACGGGTGGGGCCGGTTCCGATGCGCCACGGGTCGTCAAAGGGCAAAAAACCGTGGAATAGGACGAAGCGGTGTTTAAATTTAGACACGGCGATTTAAATAAAATTATATGTGTTTGAAGCAAGGTAATGAGAGAGATGAATGAAATCGTGCAACTGAAGCAAATTATCGCCGAAAGCGAGAATATCGTTTTTTTCGGGGGAGCGGGCGTTTCGGTGCCCAGCGGCATACCAGATTTCCGCTCGCCGAACGGGCTGTACGGCGGCGCGGCGGGGGTGAGCCCCGAGACTATTTTGTCGCACAGTTATTTTATGTCGCACACCGAGGAATTTTTTGATTTTTACCGCAAAAAAATGCTTTATCTCGGCGCAAAGCCCAACGCCGCGCACGTTTTTCTGGCGGAATTGGAGAAAAAAGGCAAGCTTAAAGCCGTCGTAACGCAAAATATCGACGGGCTGCATCAGGCGGCGGGAAGCAAAAACGTGTTCGAGCTGCACGGAAGCGTTTACAGGAATTACTGCGACAGGTGCGGGAAGTTTTTTGACGTAAATTTTGTGGCGAATAGCCGAGGGGTGCCGCAATGCGGCTGCGGCGGTACAGTCAAGCCCGACGTCGTGCTTTATGAGGAGCCGCTTGACCAGTCCGTCATACGCGGCGCGGCGGAGGCGGTAAGCGCCGCCGACACGCTCATAGTGGGCGGAACATCGCTGGTCGTTTATCCCGCGGCGTCGTTTGTGAATTATTTTTCGGGGGAGCGGCTTGTACTGATAAATAAACAGCGCACCCATCTTGACGGCGCGGCGACGCTGGTTATTTACGGCGATATTGCCGAGGTTTTTGCACAAGTTTGAGGTTTTTGGGATTTAGCCTCTAAAACGAAAGCGCAAATCATTAGTTTTATGATTTGCGCTTTTTTTGCGGATTGAGGGAACGGGCGATTTTATTTGATATGCGGCTTGTGCAAGGTTTTTGAGGGTGGAAGGCAAGGGAAAACGGAATGACGAAAAAGCTTAAAATGGAACGGCAAATTTGAGAGAGCAATAGGTTAATGTTATAATTGCAGATGAATAAGCAACAGAAGCGGAGCAGGAGTAAACTATGATTACAGACGCAATGAGAGATAACCGTTTAGCGTGTTGTGAGTTTGCTAATTCGGATAAGGCGAAAATTAACGACGATTCCTGAAAAATTATTCTGAGAAAAAATTTAAAATGATTTTTTTCAATAAACGATAAAGAGGGCAGACGAGAACAAGCGTTTTTAAGGATAACTTAGTGTTTTTTGAGCAGGAAGCCGATTTATTACAAGCGTAATTCAGCTTGCATAGAAATAGTCTTGGAAGATTTAAAAGCTTTTTTTGCTTAAATTATTATTCGTATTTTATAGAGATTAATTATGGATTTTATTTTTGCCGCGGCGAAAAAGCGCGGTTTATTTTTTTTATTTAAAAAGTTTTCATACAAACGCGGCGCGGTAAATGTTTATTTAGTGATATCAAAAAAGGAGAATAAATTTAAGCATGAAGAAAATAATTTGCGCGTTGCTTTTAGTCGTTATGGTATTAAGTTTCGCCGCGTGCGGACAAACCAAAATCGAGGGAACTTTGGACGAGCTTGTGGACAAAATTTACGCGGACAGCGGCACGGAGGAGGAGTTTGCGGAATTCAGCAAAAACGAGGTGACGGACGAAAACAAATTTTATTGTTTCGGCACAAACGACATTTCGTTTAAGGAAGCGCTGTCGTCCGACCCGCCGTTTAACGTGACGCCCTATTCGCTGGTGCTGGTAAGAATCAACGAAGGCGACAATCCCGAGGAAATCAAGGCGATTATCAAGGAGAACGCCAACCCGAGGAAATGGGTTTGCGTGGGCGTGGACGACGATCAGGTTTATGTCGAAACCAATGGAGATTTGGTGCTGCTTTTGATGTGCGGCGACGACGAGCAAAGCGCGAAAATAATCGAAGCGTTCTTGGCGCTGGGGAAATAAATTGATTTTTTAAACGGGCCCCGCAAAAAAATGCGGGGCTTGGGTTTTATGCCGGTTTAAACGGTTTTTTCCGAGAATGAAATAAAACGGCAAAGGCGTATTTGAGTATTTGTCCTGGCAACGCATATTGATGATTGGCCGGCGAAGCCGAATTGCGATAAACCGGAGCTTGGCAGCCTTGTTGCGTTGAAAAAAGATGATAGCTTTAATTTGGAAATATAAGGATTTTATATAAAATCAAATTGAGAGTTTGAAAGAAAAAGGAGATAAAATAAAGCATGAAGAAAATAATTTGCACCGTGTTGTTGGTTGTTATGGCGTTGAGTTTCGCCGCGTGCGGGCAAACCAAAATCGAGGGAACTTTGGATGAGCTTGTGGACAAAATTTACGCTGACAGCGGCACGGAGCAAGAATTTGAGGGATACGGTAAAAACGAGGTAACCGACGAAAATATTGAATTTTATTTCGGCACGAAGAATATTTCGTTTAAGGAAGCGCTGGCGTCTGACCCGCCGCTTAGCATAACGCCCTATTCGCTGGTGCTTATAAGGCTCAACGAAGGGGATGACTCTGAGGAAATCAAGTCCGTCCTGAAGGAAAACGCCAACCCGAGGAAATGGGGCTGCCTTCACGTGGAGGATGACCAGATTTATGTCGAAACCAACGGGGATTTGATGCTGCTTTTGATGTGCGGCGACGACGGGCAAAGCGCGAAAATAATCGAAGCGTTCTTGGCGCTGGGAAAATAAAATTTGTAAGACAAAAGCGCCGCGTAAAAACCGAGGGCTCTTCAGGCTGGAATAAATTCAAAAGTACGGAGACGTTTATTGCCCGAGAGCTTTCCTTTAAGAAAATTGCGAGGAGGGGTTAAGTGCAGCGTTTCGTGCTTGAATAGGAGAAAAGATTTTTTTATGTTGTTTTCGAGCGTAACATTTTTGTATTATTTTTTGCCGTTGGTTTTGGCGGTTTATTTTGTATCCCCCGCGAGGTTCCGCAATGCCGTGCTTTTGGCTGCGAGCCTTGTGTTTTATTTTTTCGGGGAGCCCGTTTATTGCTTTTTGCTTATCGGTTCGTCGCTGGCGGGCTGGCTTTTCGGGCTTTGGATTGACAAGGCGAGGGGCACAAAACGCCAAAAATTTCCGCTGGTTTTGGGTATCGCGGCACTTTTGGTTTCGCTCGGGTTTTTTAAATACAGCGATTTTTTGGTTAAAAACATAAACGCTGTTCTCGGGACGAACGCGGGCCTCTTACACATCGCACTGCCGATAGGCATAAGCTTTTATACCTTTCAGATAATAAGCTACCTTATCGACGTTTTCAGGGGCGACACTGAGGCGCAGCGGAATTTTTTCGATTTCGCGACATACGTATGCCTTTTCCCGCAGCTTGTGGCGGGGCCTATCGTCAGGTACTCGACGGTCGCCCGCGCCTTGAAAAGCCGCACGGTGAGCTTTGCGCAAACGGCGGAAGGGCTGACGCGGTTTGTGGTCGGGCTTGGCAAAAAAGTGCTTTTGGCCAATACCCTGGGCGAAATAGGGAAGATGTTTTCGGAGAGCGGCGACAAGAGCGTGCTGTTTTACTACCTTTTTGCCATAGCGTTTATGCTGCAGATTTATTTCGACTTTTCGGGCTACTCCGATATGGCGATAGGGTTGGGCAAGGTTTTCGGCTTCGAGTTTGAGGAAAATTTCAATTACCCTTACGTAAGCAAAAGTATTACGGAGTTTTGGCGGAGGTGGCATATTTCGTTGGGGAGCTGGTTTAGGGATTATGTATACATTCCGCTGGGAGGGAACCGCAAGGGCCTGCTTAGGACGCTCGTCAATATTTTAATCGTTTGGGCACTGACGGGACTGTGGCACGGCGCGGAATGGAACTACGTCGTGTGGGGATTGTATTTTGCGTTTTTCCTGACGCTGGAAAAGCTGTTTTTGGGCAAATACCTCGAAAAGGCGCCCGTCGCCAACATTATTTACACGCTGGCAGTGACGCTTTTCGGCTTTGTCATTTTTAACGCCGACAATATGGCGGAGGCGTGGCAAAACCTCGGCGGGCTGTTCGGCGCCAATGGTATACCTTTTTTGAGCACGGAGGCGGTATACTGCCTGCGCAACTACGGCGTGCTTTTGGTTGTCGCGGTCTTCACGGCGACGCCCGTTGCGAAAAACCTTGCGCTGAAGCTTAAGGCAAGCCGAAAGGGCGGCAAGGTTTGGGCGGTCGCGAGGCCTGCCGCCGTCGCCGCGCTGATGCTTTTGGTGACGGCGTACCTGGTGGACGGAAGCTTCAACCCGTTTCTGTACTTTAAATTTTAGGTGAAAATATGAAAAAAGAACTGAAAAATATTATCGTTATCGCGGTTTTCGCCGTGTTCGTGGCAATTTTTTTGATGGGCAGCGTAATTGCGCCCGACAAGGGAATTTCTTACGCTGAAAGGAGGGAGTTGAGGCAAAGGCCTGAATTTTCTTTTGAAGAAATCTGGAACGGAGAATATTTTGAGGAATTAGAAAAATATTTTCTGGACCAGTTTTGGCAAAGAGACTGGTTTAGGGTAATTAAGGCGCTGGCGTCGGGGAACGTTTTTTTGAAAAAGGACAATAACGGCGTTTATGTGCTGGACGGCAAAATTTACAAGCTGGATTACCGCACTAACGAGGGAAATATTCAAAGATTCGCCAAAGTGCTGGAAAATATAAAACACGAGTATTTGGAGGGGTGCGACGTGCTTTACGCGGTCGTGCCAGATAAAAACTATTTCACGGCGAAGCAGAACGGCTACCCCGCCCTCGACTATGGCAAATTGCTTTATACTATGCAAAGCAATATGAGCGCGGGATATATCGATTTGTTCGGGGCGCTGGCGCTCGGGGATTATTACGGCACAGATTTGCATTGGCGGCAGGACAAAATAATCGGTGTTGCGGAAAAAATTTTGCAGGCGTTCGGCGCAGAGAGCCCGAACCTTGAGTTCGAGGAACACAGGCTGGAAGGGTTTGCGGGCAGTTACTACGGGCAGGCGGCGCTGCCATTAAATAAGGACGATTTGATTTACCTTACAAACGAGATTTTGAGCGCGTGCGTGGTGAGGGACGGATTAACGGGGGACGTTTTGAAAATGTACGACATAGACGCCTTTTACAATCACGTTGACGGATACGACTTGTTTTGCGGAGGGCCCAATCCGCTTGTGACAATCGAAAACCCGTCGGGCGAAGGGGAGCTTGTGATTTTCCGCGACAGCTACGCGAGCAATCTTGCGCCCCTGCTGGCAATGGGTTACGGCAAAATCACCTTGGTGGATTTGCGCTATATGTCTTCGCGAATGGTCGGAAACTTTGTGGAATTCGGAGAGGGCACCGACGTTTTATTCTTGTACGGCACGCAGTCCGTTAACAGCATAGTCATAAATTAAGTTTATTTAGTCTATAAAAAATGCCGCGGAGATTTGCCGCGGCTTTTTTATACGAAAATAAAATTCTTCAAATAAGCGGCAGCCAAGGACATCTTATGATGGGTAGGGCGGTTGTATGCCGAAGCGGATTTAAATAAAAGGTAAATAAAGAGGGAAGGTTTTTGTAAATTTTGGCGCAGTATTTTCATTTCAGAGCTGTTGAAATTTTAATTTAAAATCGCCGATAACTCGTCGGTGAAAACCGCTCGTTTTTTAAACCTTGGGTATTTTAATTTGCAAAAATTTTATAAGAACGGTTACTGCCTAACGCGTCTTAAAATTTTTTTCGTATAACGGGATTGAAAAAATAATATATCTGAGCGGTTACGTAAATAAAATTTTTAACGCGGCGTTTCGGTTTTTTTCGGGCAAACAACGCTTTATTTTTTTAGGGCATTAATTTGGTTTTGCAAGAGCGGAAAGGTAAATATTTTAGCGGCGCGCGGCTAATAATACTATTATGCTGATTATTTTTGTGAGAGCTATAATATTGTTTGCCGTATTGCTTTTTGTCATGCGGCTTATGGGCAAACGCCAGATAGGCGAAATGGAGCCTTTCGAGCTTGTGATAACCTTGGTTATTGCCGAGTTGGCGTGCATCCCTATGGCGGACAAAAGCATACCCATCACATACGGTATAGTGGCGATTTTGACGATGTTTGTCATTCACCAGATTATCGTCGCGCTTTCCAAAATTCCCGCCATGCAGA
>DAITPX010000003.1:0-1781 GCA_036833365.1 Clostridia bacterium
TTCGCACCGAGGCGGACGAACTCACCTATTCGCTGCATATTATGGTGCGCTACGAGCTGGAAAAACGTCTGATACACGGCTCGTTGGGCGTTGAAAACCTGCCTGCCGAATGGAACAAAATGTACAAGGAATATCTGGGAGTGGACGTGCCGAGCGACAAAGAGGGCGTTTTGCAGGATATGCACTGGTCGGGCGGCAGCATAGGCTACTTTCCCACCTATGCCTTGGGTTCGGCCTACGCCGCGCAGATTTATCATACTATGTGCCGCGAGCTGGATATGAAAAAAGCTATGGGCGGCGAAACCCTAGCGGAAATTAACGGCTGGCTGAAAGAGAAAATTCATCGCTTCGGCGCGTCGCGCGACCCCAAAGACATTTTGAAAGGCGCTACGGGCGAGGATTTCAACCCGGATTATTACGTAAACTACCTCGTCGAGAAGTACGGCAAGATTTACAATATAAAATAATTGTAAGAAAATTTTGCTTTAAGCTTAGCCTAAAAATAATTTTAAATAAAAGAACCGCGGAAATAATCCGCGGTTTTCGGTCAGGCGATTGTGTTGGACGCATAACAACCATAGGCGTAGAATAAATAGCTTATCACACCTTGAAGCAATTTTTTTTGTAAAAAAGCAAAATGAATGTCGCTACAAAAAACGTATTTATTCCTCTAGCATTTTGTTGTAGGCGGCAAGTATCGTTTCGGACATCGCGGTGCGCGTTTCGGTGTTTATCGGGTGGGCGATGTCCTTGTATTCGCCTTCTTTGGTTTTTCTGGAAGGCATAGCAATAAACAAACTGTCCTTTCCCTCGATAATTTTGATATCGTGGATTACGAAATAGTCTTCGATAGTGATTGACGCTATAGCCTTGAGTTTGCTGTCAGACTCTACCTTGCGTATTCTTACGTCAGAAATTTTCATGATTACCCTTCCTTATTAAGCAAAAGCTTTATGATACTGAACTTATTATATACCAAACCGCCGCTTATTTCAAGAGTTTTTGCAAAAAATCTACTAATCGTCTATCCCGCGGCATATCAATGTAGTATGAAAAGGCATTTTTCAAAGATAAAAAATATCCATTTCGTAGGCATCGGGGGAATAGGCATGAGCGCGCTGGCACAGCACATGGCGCGTGAAGGGCATGCGGTGACGGGCAGCGACATAGCCGAAAGCGGCGTCACTCGAATGCTTTCCGAGCAGGGCATCAAGGTGTTTTTAGGCCACGATGCCAAAAACGTCGGCGAAGCCCAGCTATGCGTAAGGTCGGGCGCGGTGCACGACGACAACGCCGAGCTGGTTTACTGCAAGGAAAACGGCATAAAAATAATTTCGCGCGAAAAGCTTTTGGGGCTTATCTTCAATTCCCACGCAAAAAAAATCGCCGTAGCGGGCAGCCACGGCAAAACCACCACGTGCGGTATGCTTGCCGCGGCGCTCGCCAAAGCGGGGCTTAACCCCACGGCTTTTATCGGCGGTCTTACAAAGAAGGGCAACTATATATCGGGCGGCGAAACGTGCATAGTTGAGGCATGCGAATATAAAGCCAGCTTTCTGACGCTCAGCCCCGACATCGGGGTTTTGCTCAACGTCGATACCGACCATCTAGATTACTACAAGGACCTTTTGGGAGTGGAAAAAGGCTTCAACAGGTTTGCGCGGCGCATAAATAAAGACGGTTTCGCGGTTTTTAACGGCGACCAGATACCGTATTATATCCTTAAGTCGGTCGAGGCAAAATGTATCAGCTACGGCTTCGGCAAGGAAAACGACTACCGC
>DAITPX010000003.1:1814-14169 GCA_036833365.1 Clostridia bacterium
ACCTGCGCCAGACTAAAGGGCTTTATTCCTTCGAAGTGGATAAGTTCGGCAAGTTTTATGCAAACGCGGAGCTTAGGGTGAGGGGGAAGCACAACATTTACAACGCCTTGGCGACCATCGTCGTGTGCGACCTCATCGGCACGGACACAAAGCTCTGCCTAGAGGCGATAAACGAATTCGAGGGCGTGGAACGCCGCTGGACTCAGATAGAAAACGGATTTACCAATATCGTGGAGGACTACGCACATCACCCGAATGAAATCAAGGCGCTCATCGAGACGGCGCTTCAGCAGGAATATGGAAAGGTTGTCGTAGCTTTCCAGCCACATACTTATTCGCGTACACAGGCGCTTTTTAACGACTTTGTCACCTGCTTTAACGGTGTTGACGAACTGATGCTTTTGCCCGTTTACGCCGCGCGCGAAGACCCCATAGCGGGGGTAACAAGCGAGCACCTAGCCGAGGTGATAAACGACCTGGGGCAGGTAAAAACGACGGCCGTGGAAAGTTTTGAAAAATGCGCGCGGCTTATACGCCAAACCGCCGCAAAAGAGGACCTCGTGCTCGTCGTGGGCGCGGGAAACATAAACAAATTAAGCGAAATTTTGAAAAATATGCCCGCCTGAGGCGGGCTTTTTATTATAGCCCTTAAGTCTAAAGTTGTCATGAAAAAAAATTTGTGTTATACTTTTGTCTATGAAAGATTATGTTTGCGTCATTGGCGGCGCTAATATCGATATTTCTTCCACATCTTTCAATCCGCTTATCCTTCACGACAGCAACCCTTCCAAAACCACTCTGTCGCTTGGCGGCGTTGCGCGCAACGTTGCGGAAAATCTTTCGCGTTTGGGCGCGGACGTGGAGTTTATCACCGTTATCGGCAGCGACGCTTATGCGGCGCAGATAGAGCTTAGCTGCAAGGAGCTAGGAATAAGCACGGCGCACGGCCTGAGGCGTAATTGCGCGACGTCGACATATTTGTGCATAAACGACGAAAAGGGCGATATGTTCGTCGCGGCGTCGGACATGGAAATTTTGTCCGCCTTGGACATGGATTTTCTTTCTACTAAAAAATCCGTAATCGACAACGCCAAAGCGGTGATAATAGATACCAATTTGTCCGCAGAGCTTATCGAGTATATTACATCTTCGGCTAAGGCGCCGGTTTTCGTCGAAACCGTTTCGGCGAATAAAACGAAAAAAATTGTGGGGCATAAGGGCGGTTTCGCCGTAAAACCCAACCTTATTGAGACCGAAATTTTGGCTCAGATGAAAATAAGCAGCGACGCCGATTTGGAACTCGCCGCCGAAAAACTGCACGGCCTGGGCTACGAATGGGTGGCCGTGACATTGGGAGAAAGAGGCGCGTTTTATTCCGACGGAAAAACAAACGGTTTTGTCAAGCAAACCGTCAATAATATAGTCAACACGACCGGCGCGGGCGACAGCTTTTTCGCGGCTTTGGTTTGGGGTTTTACAAAAAGCCTCGACCTTAAAACCTGCTGCGTTTTGGGCAACCGCGCGGCGGCGCTCACGCTTATGTCCGAGCATACGGTCAATCCGTCTCTTGCGCCGGATAAAATAGTGCAAAATTTGTTTAAAAAGGTCAATAATTATGAAAAATAAGTTGAAGATTTCCGCCGAGGTAAAAAGGGCGCTTAAGGAAAACAAACCCGTCGTTGCGCTGGAATCCACGATTATATCCCACGGCATGCCCTATCCGCAAAACGTCGAAACCGCTCTTGCGGTGGAGAAAATCGTGCGTGAAACCGGCGCCGTTCCGGCCACGGTGGCGATTATCGTCGGGGTGCCGAAAATCGGGCTGAGTGAAAGCGAAATAAGCTATATCGGTCAAAAGGGCTCAGAGGTAACCAAAATCAGCCGGCGCGACGTACCTGCGGCGATAGTTAAAAAAACCGATGGGGCTACCACGGTTTCGGCGACAATGCTATTCGCCCATCTGGCGGGGATAAAGGTTTTCGCAACGGGCGGTATAGGCGGCGTTCACCGCGAAGCCCAAAAAACTTTCGACATTTCCGCAGACCTTGAGGAACTGTCGCGCACGCCCGTTATGGTAGTTTGCGCGGGTGCCAAGGCGATACTTGACCTTGCTCTGACCAGGGAATACCTTGAGACAAAAGGTGTGGCGGTTTACGGCTACCAAACGGACCAGATGCCGGCGTTTTATTCCAAAACCAGCGGGCTAAGAGCCGATTACTCGCTGGACGGCCCCGAAGAAACGGCCAAAATTTTCGCCGCGGCGCAAGACCTGGGACTTGGCGGCGGCATGTTGGTCACCGTTCCTATACCCGACGAATACGCAATGCATGAGCATTATATTGACGCCGTTATAGAACACGCCCTCAAGGAGGCGCAGGAAGCGGGCGTAACGGGAAAGGAAGTCACCCCTTTTCTTCTGGCAAAAGTGGCGGAACTTACCGGCGGTAAAAGTTTGGAAGCCAACATTCAACTCGTATACAATAACGCCGCAGTCGCAAGCAAAATCGCCGCGGAACTATGCAAACTTTAGGAGAACATTAAAAATTTTGACAAATCAAACAAATCCGGCTCCGAACGAAAAACGGCAAAAGCCCAAGAGAAATTTTTGGAAGTTTCTTTTGATAAGCAGCATTACCGGAACCGTCGGATTGGGCTCGTTTTCGCTTTTGGTTTTGCTTTTCGAAACGCTTGGCGAATATATAAGTTATGAAATCGGCGTAATCATCGCCGAATATTTGTCGGTGCTTTGGAGTTGCGTTTGTTCCTTTGTGCTCAACAGTAAATTCACTTTCCGCGGGCAAAAGGCCCGCCGACTGGGAATTTTGCTTTATTTGGCGTTCTATTTCGTTACGACGCCGCTTTTTGGCTGGATGATACTCGCACTTAACAAAGCGGGGGTTTATATAGTTTTTTGCAAGGTGATAAAGATGACGATAAACGTGGTTTTGGATTATCTTTACTGCCGTTATTTTATTTTCGTCGTTATCAAAAAGCGCTTCGACGAAATCCCTGACAAAGGTAATGCCGGAGATTTTAATTTAAAATAACCGCATTAATTTTTCGGGAAAATTTTCGCACAAAAAACGGGACTTAAAGAAGGCCCGCTTTAAAATTAGAAATAAATTTAACTTAGTTGCTAATCGATTTCGATCACGGCGTTTTTGTGCAACAGGTCGCCCGCGTTTTGCTTTTCCATCTGTTTGCCAAGTTCGGCGAATTTTATCGTCCCGCCCAAGAGGCAATCGGTATTGATTTTATTTGTGGCAAGCATGTTGATTGCGGCGGGGAAGTTTCCGTCGCAGCTGTTGACAGAATAAATGTGAAGCTGCTTGACGGTAATTTGCGAAAGGTTGACGGAAGCGGTTTTGTCAGTGTTGAGCGCTAGGCAAATCGAGGCGTGGTGCGCCGAAATGTCCAATATGTCGTTGAGCGGATACCGGCTGTTGGTGAGGTAAACGACTTTTTCGCACATTCGCCCGCTGGTTATGTTGAACATATCTTCCTTAAAGCCGGGATTGTCCACATAGTTGAAGGTGTAAAATATCCCAAGCTCACGAGCCGTTTTTAGCGTTTCGGCGTCTTTGTCTATCAAAATCGGCACTGCGCCGTAATATGTTATCAGCTGAGCGATAATAAGTCCCACTTTAGTTTCAGAAAAAATGGCTATGTGGTCGCCTTTTTCGATTTTGAGCGTGTCCAGAACATTAAGCGCAAAGGAAATGTATCCTGTAAAAAGCGCTTTTTCAAAGCTTACCGCGTCGGGCAGCTTGTAAAGCGCCGAAACGGGCAAGTCGATAAAATCGCGGTAGACACCGTCGGTGTTGATGCCGAGCCAAAGCGGGTTTTCGCAGCTTTTGGTATCGCCCGACTGGCAGAAACGGCATTGCTGGCAGGGAATTGCAGGAGTGATTACCACCCGGTCGGCTTTGGCTATTTCCGCGCTTTCTTCAAAAAGTTTGGAAACGACGCCCGCCGCGTACCTTCCCAAAACGAATGGGTATTTTTGACCGTCTGGAGGGTTGCCGAAATGCTCGTAGTCCGAAAACGAGAGCAGCGCTCTTTCTATTTTGATTTTCGCCGTAAGCGGTTTTGTAAGCTCGGTTGGTTCCTTGGTGACTAGCGCCATTTTTCGGGGGGAAACCAAAGTCCATGCTTTCATTGTTTTTACTCCTTAAAATGCGATGTCTTTCTATTATACCAAATATTTTAACAAAACGCCACAAAATAACTGAATTATTTTCAGTTTTGGTTTTTAATGTTTTTTTATTGTTTAGAGCGATATTTATGATTTTAAAAAAATCGCTTGAGGTAAAAGAAATTATCAATTGTCCGATTCTGTTGTCCTAAAAAGGATTGCGATGAATTTTTCTTCAATATAATTTGCGTTATTTTTTCAGCGCTTCTTCAAAGTTCTCAAAATCAGAGTTGCTGAGGGAAATTCTTTGACTTGACGACTATGCTGAATCGGGGTTTTGAAAATTTTTTCATGAGTTTTTATATTTCCTTATTTAATTGTTTATATTTTTTTGTAGCCTTTTTTAAGAAAAAAGATGTTTAGCTTTACAAAAATAAACTTGCTGAAAAATGGCTGAAATTTTCGGCGCTGCAAAGAAAAACGCTTGACATTTTTTTTGATAAATGCTAACATAACTAAGCGTCACAAGAACGTTATCGCGGGGTAGAGCAGTTCGGTAGCTCGTCGGGCTCATAACCCGGAGGTCGTGGGTTCAAATCCCTCCCCCGCAACCATTTTTTTACGAAAGAGTAGCGAAAGGGTGACGGCATGGCGGCGTAGCTTAGTTGGTTATAGCGGCCGGTTCATACCCGGCAGGTCGTTGGTTCGAATCCGACCGCCGCTACCAAACTTTTGGCTCCTTGGTCAAGAGGTTAAGACATCGCCCTTTCACGGCGGTAACACGAGTTCGAATCTCGTAGGAGTCACCAAACAAAGTTGACGGCGTTTACGCCGTTGACGTTTATGGGGACATAGCTCAGTTGGGAGAGCATCTGCCTTACAAGCAGAGGGTCACAGGTTCGAGCCCTGTTGTCCCCACCAAAAAAGAAAAAAAAGAGGCGGTTTTGGGCCAAAAAAGAATTCCGGAAATTTAGGATTTTCCGGAAATTTTTTTAGTTTTTATTGTTTAATTAATTTACGTTTCTACTTAAATGCAATTAATATTTGTGAAATTATGATTTAGGGTTATTTAGGAACAGAAGAAATTAAATCTTAAGGACAAAAAGAGCCTTGAGGCCGAATTTATAGACAAAATTATGCCAGAATGTTGCAAAATAATAAGCAAGATAGTATACTTCAAGCAAGTTAATTTAGGAGCGATACAAATGAAAAAAAGACACGACGGCACTTATATCAAAAATATCAACCCTTACCAAAAGCTTATGCCGCATATAATGCCAAACAGGCACGACTCTATGAATTCGGTAATGGTGGACATCCGCTGCGAAAATATGGACCGTTTCATTGAGGAAATGGGCAAAAACGGCGAGAAATTTTCTTATATCGACGTTATGATGGCGGCGTTTGTGCGCCTCTTTGCCAGGCGCCCCGCGCTTAACCGCTTTGTGATGAACAGGAAAATTTATCAGCACAACGATATAACCGTTTCTTTCGTCATAAAAAAGAAAATGGTGGACAACAGCGAGGATACGACCGTCAAGCTGCATTTCAGCGGTGAGGAAAACATTTTTTCCGTATGCGACAAGATCAAAGAAGTTGTCGAGAAAAACCGCGGAGACATCGTCAATAGTGTGGACAAAACCGCGAATATTCTGTCCTCCGCGCCGCATTGGCTTATCAGGATGATGGTGGGCATATTGCGCGGGCTTGACCGCCGTAATGCCCTGCCGAAAAAAATTGTCGAAGTCAGCCCTTTTCACAACAGTTTTTTCATAACCTTTATGAAGTCCATCAAAGGGGACGCTATTTTTCATCATTGCTACGATTTCGGCACGACGGGAATTTTTATCGCGCTGGGCAAGGAAAAATTGACGCCGGTCGTGGAAGAAGGCGAACTGAGGATAGGCAAGGTAATGCAGCTGGGCGTCGTGATGGACGAGCGTTTTTGCGACGGACTGTATTTTGTTAACAGCTTCCGCCTTTTGAAAATTATTTTGAACAACCCCCGCGTCCTTTTGAATAAATACGAGTTGGGCAGCGAAAAATCAGCCGAGCACGGAGTAAGAAGCAAGGAGGAGAAAAAGAAATTTCGGCGTTTGTCGAAAGAGCGCGAAATCAATAAGCGCAAACTAAAAAAGTCTTAACGCATACAATTTAAATAAATGAACAAAAGCAAAAAGAACGCGCCGCGCGTTCTTTTTTATTTAAATATGTTATTAATAATATTAATTTAATATTCTTTCAAGCCTAAAAGGTAATCGGCGGAAATATCAAAAAGTTTGCATAAAAAACGTATCTGGTCGTAATTGAGCTCGAACACGCCGTTTTCAAATCTGCTGTATTGCTGCTGGGTCATCTTAAGCAGCGCGGCCACTTCCCTTTGCGTCATGCCGCATTGTTTCCTGCTTTCCTTAAGACGCTTGCCCACATTCTTTTTTATCGTCATCACGTCATCCTTATCCATCTTATTATTTTGTGAAAAAAGGAAAATCATGTATTGACATACACCACAAAGTGATGTATAATTCAAACAAATGACAATACTTATTATTACTTTGTCAACTAAAATCAAACAATTTTACAAAAAATAAACGATTTGGCAAAACGGCATGACGGTTTTTCGGGCGCGCAAATTTTTATAGGTAACGGTTTGAAAAATCTTTTTCAGGAAGAGGGCGGAATATCAAAGGGTGGAAAATTTTGCAAATTATACAAATGTTTAAAAAAATCATTTCCATTTTTATGATATCCGAGACCTATAAATAAATTTTTAAAGGAGAGAACTAGTATGAACTTAAAGGGAAAAGTATTACTCATTCTGTTATGTGTAATGCTGATTTTCACGCTGGCGTCTTGTGCCAAAAGAGTACAAAGCATCGCCGTCGACAAAGCGAGCAATGTCGGTTATTCCGACGGGGAGCTGACGCTGCCGAATATTGTGGTCACTTACAGTGACGGCAAAACTTATACTTTAAGCTGATTTTTTAATCCGTTAGTTAGGATCGGAAAGAAATTAAGAAGTCCCGTAGGCAGAGCCATATTAAAGCTACCTGCGGGCTTTTTCCTTTCCTAATTTATTAACTTATGCGCAATTTCTCGCTTAGGTAATAAAAAATCATTATTTTAAAAAGAAGATTTTGACAACTTTAAGATCATGACAAGGGGGCTTCATTCTAAAATTTCTAAAAAATCTAACTTAACCGATCGGTTAAAGTTATACCATATCCTAACCTATTCTTGGTTTAATAACGATATTGAAAAAATAGCGTTTATTTTGAGATAACGATATAAATTTAAAAAAACCAATTTTATTTCACACTTCTTTCACAAATTTGCGCGCTTCTATTGACTTTAGGTGGGTTTAAATGTTAACATTAAAAAGTAGTAAAAAAACTCATGGCTAAATTATTTGCTTTTAGGATTTAAAAAAGCAAAAACTTAATTGTCGGAAATTCCAAAAGAAAAAATGGAACAAAACGAAAAAACCTATATCCAAAAGACAAGCGGGCTCAAACTGAAAGAAAAAATCGGTTATGCGGCGGGCGACGTGGCCAGCCTCATGCTTTTTTCGCTCGAAACCTCTATTTTGCAAAAGTACTACACCGACGTCCTCAAAATAGACCTTTGGTGGGTGATGGGGCTGTTTATTATAGCGCGGATTTGGGACGCGGTCAACGACCCTATTTGGGGGCGGATTGTGGACAAACGCGTCGCGGGCAGACAGGGAAGGTACCGCCCGTGGCTGCTGTGGCTTTCGGTGCCGCTGGCGCTTTCGGCTTTTTTGATGTTTGTCAAAATCCCCGGCCTCGACGCCGAGCAGTATTTTATTTACGCCTGCGTAACTTTCGTTTTGTTCGAGATGCTCTATACCGGCACTAATATTCCTTACGGAAGCCTAGCCTCTGTTATCACTACAGACGAAAAAGAACGCAATTCGCTTTCGGTGTTCCGTTCGGTGGGCTCGATTTTGGGAAACCTGCCCGTACTGGCTTTGATGGCATTCGTTAAAATCGTTCCGCAAAACTCAGATAAAATCACCCTCTGCGTAGGCGTTACGGCGGCGCTTTCGGTGGCGGTGCATTATTTTTGCCACCGCTTTACGACAGAGCGCGTTCCCGCGCCGCCCGCGCAAGAGCGCAAAAAGGGAGAGCTGGGGCGGATTGTAAAAACCCTTCTTACCTCGCGCCCTTTTATTTCACTGTGCATAGCGGCGATGCTGCTGCTGGCAACGCAGATGTTTGTTCAAAGCTATTACCTCTACCTGTTCAACAGCTATTTCGACGCGCAATGGCTTAACGCCGTCAATCAAGTGGCGACGTATTTGCCCGTGGCGCTGCTGATGTTTTTTATGGGGAAATTCAACAAAACCGTGGGCAAAAAGGAAATATGCGCTTTGGGAATGTTCGCAGCGGCGTTTTTCAACCTCGCGCTGTTTGTGTGGAAGACGAAAAATCCGATTGTGTTTTTGGTCTTGAATTTTTTGTCGGGGATTGGCAACGCGTTTTTCTTTTTGCAGGTCTGGTCGCTGGTAAACGACGCAATCGACTTCAACCAAGTGAAAACGGGTATTCGCGACGAAGCGACAAGCTACTCGTTTTTCACTTTCGCCAGAAAATTGGGCCAAAGTGTGGCGGGAGTTTTGTCGCTGCTGGCGCTTATTTCTCTCGGATACAACTCGACGTGGGTCGACAACCCTTCTCTTGTTCCCGCGGCGTCCGCGGAACGAATGTACGACCTTGCGGTTTTGATACCCGCCGTTATGTATCTGGTAATCGGGCTTACACTTTGGCTGTGGTATCCGCTGGACAAAAAACGCCTTGAATTGCTTCAGCAAGGCAAGGAAATGCGCTTGAAAGAGCTTTTCGAGCAAACGCAGAATGACTTAGGTAAGTAAATGCCCTTTGAGGCGGACAAAATTGGAAATATCAAAAGCGTAGAGTAAAGCTTTCGGCAAAGGCAGGTTTTTAGTTAAAGCTCGGATTTGAACTTTGGCATAAACGCTGGCGTTTCAGTTAAAAAGGTGAGAATATGGCAAGAAGAAAACTGGTCAACATAGATGAAAAAATTCTCAGAGAAACAATAAAACTCGGCGCGCAAAACGGAATAAACAACATTCCCGCGCGAAAGGTCGCAAAGAACTGCGGCATAACCGACGCAACGGTTTTTGAGCATTTTCGCAATAAGCGCAACCTTATTCTACAGGCGAAAAATTTTATAGAAAAAGAAATTCTTTCGATTCAGCCCTCTATAAAAATGACAATGGAGGAATACGAGCCGACGGTAAGGGAAGCGTGGGAGTCTTGCTTCGAGTATTTTGTCAGCCACCCCGACGAAACCAAGTTTTACGACAACTACCGCCATTCGGAACATTATACGCCCTCGATAAGCGGCGAAAAAGACGGGCTTGTGCGCAAGCTATACGAGTTTATGCGCTCGCTCAACCCGCAGCTGCGGCACCAAGGCGATTTTGCCTACAAAATTATCTGGGCGCACACCGTCGAAACCACGATAAACGTCGCGCTGCAAATAATAAACGGCAAACTGGAAAAGACCCCCGCGGCCACAGACTTTGTTTACGATTTAATTTTTGGCGGCATTATAGGGCATAAGTAATAATTAATTTTATTTTTTTACAGCTAGTACTTAATTAGTGGCGCGCTTGAAGCTTATTTGAGCGCGTCTTTTGATTATTTTTTTGCCGCAGCTGCTTTAAAAAAAACAAAAACAATTTTTTAAAAAAAATTCGACCTTAACTAAAATAAATATTGACTAATAATCGAATATATGCTATTATTTTGTCGTAAAAAGCAAAACTGCCGCGAGGCAGTGACGCAAAGCCATGGGTCTTTTCGTTAAAGACAGCCGGTTGCCGTTACGACTTTAATGTCGTGGCGGATTTTTTTATTTTAAAGGAGTCCGAATTTTGAACAAAACAAAGCGCGCGAGACTGGTTCTTATCGCAATGCTTATGGTTATCGTATTCGTACTTGTGTCGGTGACGACGGTTTACGCCGTGCTTTTTTCCAGCACCGTTCCCGTCGACTCCGACGTTACGCTACATGTTATTGGCAGCGACGTTACCAGTATAAGCATCTCGAAAGACCGCGAAAGCCTTGTTTTTACCTCCCCGGGCGATAAAATCAATATTACTTTGCGGCTGGAAAATAATTCGGAAAATATTTTTCGCTACTATTACAAGCTTGGCATAGTCGAGGAATATTCTTCGGGCTTGCAGGACGCCATTCTTGTTTATTTCGACGGCGTTTTCGCCGATACGCTGGGGGCGCTTTGCGCTTCGGGCAAGGCCGCTTTCGACGGAAGCAATTTTATTTTGGGCAAACCAGAAAGCGGCGCGGCGCCGGCAAAAACTCATACCTTGACCTTCGAGCTTCATTCAGCGGCGGCGGGCACGTATTATTCGGGCAGAGAAGTGGCCGTTTCTATCGAAAGCTACGCCCTTACGCCAAACTTTCAAACGGATATTTTTGTAGGCGACGAAACCGAATTCGTCAATGCCGTCAACGACGTCAACTTCGGCAGCGTCCCGTACAATATACGCTTGACACGCGACATTACACTCACAAAAAATTATACGCTGAAAAACCCCTGCTCGATTGACCTTATGGGCAATGAGCTGGTATTCGGCGGCAATTACATAAACCTCGAGCAAAGCGGCACGGTAAAATTATTTTCGTCCGATAAAACTCATTATACCGAGCTGACAAGCGAAAGCGGCGGAATAACTCTCAACGGCGCGGGGGCGCTTTTGAATATCGTCGAGTTTGGTTCGGGCGGCGCTTCGCCCGTAGACGCGGCATCTTTATACGCAGGCAGGGTCACTATAAATTCCGACGGCGGGGTCAAGCTTTTTGACGCCGAGGGCGCTAAAAACCTTGTTTGTTCGCGTTTTTCAGATAAAATCAAAAACGGGCTCACGAGCGGGCAGAGCGTCAGCCTATTCGGTGCGCTTGCTTTTTACCGCATCCAAGGCGGCTTGAGCGTAGGTGTTTCGTCGGGCGATTATGTTTATGACGGCACGTCGGGCGTGATTACCGCTCCCGAGGGCAAAACCCGTACTTACCCTACGTCGGTTACGGTTGCGGGCGAGAAAATCGATTTTAAAATAAACGGCGCCGATTCCGAAGGCACGCTTGCCTCGATCCTGCAAAATGAGCTGGCACATATCCCGGCTTCTTATACCGACACCGAAACGGGCGAAACGGTTTTGCCCGAAGTCACATACGACTTGTTTTTGCCCGCGCTTATACAAGGCAAAAACGCTTCCGTCGTTTGGTGGAGCAGCGACGCTTCGCTTATGTCTTCAAGCGGAAAAATAGGCGACACCGCGCAGGGGCAGGTTTCGCTGGTGGCGACTATACGCATAAACGACAGCGTATATTCGCGGGTATTTACGTTCAGCGTTTATCGCCAGGACAATGAAATGAAGTTTCAATACCTCTTGGCGCTAATGAACCCTGTTACGCTCGGCGAGGTTTACGACGCCGAAGGCTCGGTCAGAGCGTTGGCCGTCGTTGACGGGGAAAACGCTAACGATTACCGCAAAATTTTGACCAACGGCGCCGATTTGGGCATAACCGCTTTGGAATACGAGGTTGAGCCGGTTTACTATTTTCTTACCGTCACGGACGAGGACGGCGACGGATACCAAAATGATCTTTACCTCAACCAGCCCACTTTCCAGTCCTACGCCCAAATAAAGGTCAGGGGAAGGTTCGGCGACGAAGTATACGAGGGCACCGTCGGCGTGGAAATCAGCCTGGGTAATAACGCCGAACTCCAAAATAAAGTTTATACATATATAGAAAGCAAATTGAATGAAACCGACGTGCTCGCAAATTTAATTCGCACCCGCGTAGAAAACGGCATGGCGAACGAAAAGGGCGATTTTTTGCTGCCTGCCGAATATATGGGCTACAAGGTCGAATATTCCGTTCCCATTGTGAAAAACAGCTTGCAGCGCATCGTCGACATCGTCAACCCAAGCGACACCGACTATAAAGCTCTGATAGAATGGGCGGAGGGAACGGTGTCGGGCAAAAGGGCGGACGCCGTTGCTAACGGCCTTGACCCGTCCGTGGCGTCGCTGCTTTCAGACGGAAACCAAACGGTTTCAGCCGACGAGGAAAAAGTAATTTTGAGTTATATATCGGTTAAAAATTATGCGGGTTACCAAACCGAATGGAAAAAATATATAACGGC
>DAITPX010000003.1:14239-22916 GCA_036833365.1 Clostridia bacterium
TCAACGCTCTCTGCGTTTCGACCTTGCCAACGGCATTATTTCTTCTATTACGCCCGACGGGGACGAAGTCCTTATCGGCGTCAATCCTTTAGGGTTTTTTTCCTCCGAAACACAAATTCCGATAGGCGTCACCGTGTATATGGAAGGGGTGGAAATAGGCAAGGAAACCCGCCTGCTTACCTTTGCGGCGCCTGCCGCGCTTCACGCCGACTCGGAGGGCTTTAAAAGCCGGGATATTTTCGAATCGGTCAAGTTTCAGGTATGGCAGCAATTGCCCGTAGACGAAAGGGGAACGCCTCCTTTTGACGAAACCGAGCAAACAATAACCTTTGGCGACGGCGATTTATGGAGCTATCTGCTTGTCCGCGACATGCAGTTTTGCAAAACGCTCGCCTTTGTAAACGGTTCGGAAGAGGACAGATTTGATGCGCTTTTGGGCTGGGCCGAATCGAATGGAAACGCGGGACAGCGTGCCGATGAGGTTGTCCCAGGCATAGACGCGTCCGTCGCGGCCAGCGTTTCCAACGGCAAAAATTTCATAACCGCCGAGGAAGAAGCGGCTATCAAAAAATATCTCGAAAATTACGCAGGCTACGAGGATGTCTGGCAGTCGGCGCTAACGGACGCTTACGACTACGAGGGCAGGACACCCGACTTCGACTTAGCCGTGCAAAGCCAAATTTTAGCCAATATTACTTTGACATATATAAGCGGCGGTAACAGCGACACCATTACCGAGTTTTTAAATTGGGCGACCTACGACGGAGGCTTTTTCGGTTCGCTTCTGGGCAGAACAAAAATGAGTTACCACAAGCTGACGCTCGTGCCCGACCCGAATAAAACGTCGTCCAACAATTCGGCTATAGACAGCACCGAAGCAAACGATATTATAACTTCTTATGCTTATTTCGGGTACAACGAGTTCGGGGCGGCATGGAATGCGGCAATGACGCAGTTAGGGTACGGTTACAACTTCACGCCGAATAAAGACACGTTTGCAGCCGCAATCCTCGTGCAGATGAAAACGGCGATGAGCGCCAAATATGCAAACCTTATTGCGTGGGCGACGGGCGGAGGGAGCGAAGCGCCGAGCAGCGAAGAATACGGTTATCTGGCGGACACCGGCTCAACAAGGTCTGACTCCCTGCCCACGATATCTTTGGACGAGGCTGAGGTCCTTAAGGAATTTTGGCGCCGCGTAGCCGGAGGCAATACACTCTTTGACTCAATAGTAAATAATCCGAATTATATATCCAAAGTAAAAACGTTTACCGCGACAGGCAAAAGCGAAGTCAGCGACTTTTTCAAAAGAAACCAGCCTGTGGGCTCAGAACCGCTTTTGTCAATAGACGGGCAAATTTCGGTGGGCATGGATGCGGTTTTGGCGCAGGGTTACCGGGAAAAAGTCGACAGCTATTATATGTACACGGGAGTCACCACTCCGAGCTACACGAACGGCAATATTTACAAGTTAGCCTACAACGGCGGCTATATATTTGAAAATACAAACGCTTTGATTACCTCCTCCGATGAGGAAATGTCGGGAATTTTGGAAAACGCTACGGGCGGAACGGAGGGAATGTACGCGCTGTTTGCGGGCGTTTCGGAGCTTTATGAAACAAATGCACTTTACCGAATCAAACACGACCAAAGCACGGACGAATATTATTTTGAGAAAGTATGCAAACCTTCCCAAATATCCCTTGCAAGCGGGACGGCGCCTCTTTACTTCACGCACGTATCGAGTTTGGACACGCTCAGCAACATATCCGGCCCTACGACGGAGACCAAGGCTACGGCTATGGCGGAATTTAAAAACCTTGCGTGCCTGACCATTTTCGGCAGCACGGACACGAACACCAAGATTTTTTCGACCACTACGCATGCAGACAGCTTTTTCAACAACCTGACTTCGGGTAACTCGAACTTGGAAACGCTGGAACTAAACTACGCATATCTAAGCGATATTTCGACGATATACAGGCTTTCGGGGCTCGTCAGCGTCGATCTTTCGGGAAACCCGGGCTTGAGCCAAATTTCCCCATTGCTTGCGCTTGACCTAAAAAATGTCGGTTACATAGACGTAAGCAATACCGGCATAAATATAGGCTATCAGCTCGGGACGCTGCAATCGGCGTATTATCAATATTATTCTAGTAACGGCGCAGCGCCGCAGATTTATTACAGCTCGTCAGGCGCTCGCACGCTCCTTGAGCCTTCTCTCACACAAAATCAACAGACGGCTCTGAGATGTCTCTATTATTTGGGTGAAATGGGCCAAATCAAAACGAAATATATGCCTGTTCCCGTCGATGTATATACGGTACAATCCACTTCTTATCCGGTAATTTGGCAAGTGATTTCGGACAACATCAGGATTTTCACAAAAACATCAGGCGGCCGCACTTATACTTATATCGAAAATCTGGCAACGGACGCCAAAGAGGCGGCGGTTGTCTCTGCCACCATAACGGTAAACGGAGAAAGCTTTACGAGATATTTTGAAATATCGCTTATAAAGGTATCGTAAAAAATGAAGAAAAAAGCGTCGGTAATATTACTTATAGTCGCGGTATTACAGTTGTGCGTAAGCATAACGTCTTTCGCGCACGCCTTTTTCTTTACGACGTCTACCGTAGGCGGCCCCGACCGCCCTGCCTTTAGGGTGAGCGACGACGGCTCCAACACCGTTGTTATTTCGACGGAGGCCGAGCTTGTCGCTCAAAGCAGGGACACTTCGGGTTCTGGCGCGGGCACTCTCGACAATCCCTCCGCAACAAACAGAATAACGCTGAAATTTGCGAACGACCTGACTTTGACCCGCGACCTTATCGTTACCGCCGATTGTCACATAAACCTGAACGGCTTTTCGCTGAATCTTAACGGGCATACGTTGACCGTTTCGCATAACTATGTAGGCACGTTCGTAATCGGCAGCGGCGTTTTGCTGGCAAAAACACAAGAGGACATAATTTACATAAATACGCCCAACGCCGTTGTAAAAACCGACGTTACCGTCTACCGCGACGGCGCAGTGCGGCAGCTTTCCGACTACATAAAAATTCTCGGCACGGATGAGAATTGGCTGGCTTACAGTATTTTCTTTGACATTGCCCAAAGGCTCGCCGACCCTAAGGACAATTCGGTAAGGCAAATGACCTATGCCGAAATTAAAAGACATTTCGAAGATGATACCGATGGCGACAGCCGGTCCGACAATACAAATTTTGAAAATATTCATTTTTTGCCCGAGCATGCCAGCATTACGGGCGGCGAACCGCTGCGCTGCGCGTATATTTATCGGGATTTGGATTTGCCCGAGCGTTACTACGGTTACGCCGCGGAGATAGAATATAACTCCTCTTCTTCCGCTTTATCAGCTTCGGGGAAAGTCACAACGTCGCAAAGCGTTCAGACGTCCGTTTTGACGGTTACGCTTAAAAACCAAGAGGGCGAGACTTTCGCTTCAAAAGCTTTTACCTTGCTTATCATTGACCCAACCGACGGCGACGCATGGGCTGAAATAGCCAAGAATTCCGTTTTGGAATATTTGTCCGAACGGAAAGGCAGCCTTGACACCGACGGCGACGGGGAAGATGATTTTAGCGGCTACATAATCAAGGGCGAATTGCAGCTTCCCGTGGCGCTGGCCCCTTCGGCAACGCTTGAGTACCGCACATACGACGCCGACAAGGTTTTGCTTGACAGTACCAACGACATAACCGGCGGCGTAAGCCCCCGCGAACATTTCAGGCAAACCGACCCCAACACTTTCATTTTGGCAGTGGAAAACGAGATAAGCTACGTCAGAATTATCGCGTCGTCAGGGACGGTTTCGGCGGCGACAGATTATTTGCCGGTCAAAGGCGATTCTTCTGTCGTTAAGGACAACTATACAATCGCCCAGGCAGTCGTCCGCAAATGGTACGGCATGAGCCTGACGATTACGAACGCCGAGGCCGGCACGCCCGGCGCCATAAACGGATACACGGCGAAAACGCTTTACACCGACGTTACGGAATTTGAGCGTGACGGCATAACGGGGGTAAGCTATTCGTTAGTCAACAATGATAACGGAGTTTATGAAATATCCGGCAGCGGCGAGGACAAGCTTCTTAACGTCGGCGCAGACAAAGACCCCGACCAACTGCTGACGGTTTTTTTAAAAATTTCTTTCGAGTTCGGGCCCGACACCATCGAAATAACCCTGCCCGTAGTTTATGACCCCGATTCGGGTTCGGGCAACTCGCAGCTTCACCCGTTTTTGCCCTATTACACTTATTTCAACAAAATATTCCAGACCGAAACGGGAGGGAACACATATAAATCCTTTGAGATGCCTTTCAATTATTCGTTGAGTTATCCCGTCGTCTGTTTTGACATTGAGGGCGACACCGACGGCGCGATAAGCCTGTCGCTTTACTTTAACGGCGCCGAACACGTGCTGGCGTTGGGCGGCTATGAAAATTATTCCGAGGCTCTGGACGGCTTTTTGTCCGCAAATTCGCTCGCGCTCGACGACGTGCTCTCCTACGGCGACGCAAAATGGCTTATCAAAATAAGCGCGGCAAAAATTTCTTCTTCCGACCGCAGAATAAATATGATTTATGCATATAAATTTTCGGGGGACGCCGCCGAGTGGACGAGGTATACCACTTCTCCGAGCTCGTTTATTCTGAGCGGAATTTTGCGCTGCGATACGACGGGCATACCCGACATAAATCTGTATACATGGGTCTACAACAATTTCAATCCGGGCTCCGACCGCTACAATATCTCGGCCGACCGCGACACGAAATTCGTTCAAGCCGCGTGGCTGTCGAAAGACGTAACCCTTGACAACACGGGAAACTCGATAGGCATATCGAATTATAAGGGCATAGATTTTCTCGACGGCACAAAAACCTTGTTGCTCAGCGGCGCGGGAATCGACATCGATGCGGTGGATTGTATTTCGGGCATGGAAGGATTGGAAAAGCTCGACCTGTCTTCGAACAACCTCAGTGACTACAACGGCACTTCGTGGGGATTTCCCTCGGGCGGCGCAAACAACCTGCTTTATACATTGTCCGAGCTGAACAACCTCAAAATACTGTACCTTAACGGCAACCAGATTTTCCGCTTTGAGGGACTTTTGGAATTCGACTCGCTCACCCACGTTTACACTTACGCAAACACGTTCAGCCATTGGCTGTTCGGCAGCATAGTGAATTCCATTTACGGCTCAAGCGGTTCGATAAATATTGCCGTTTACCAGCAACTTTATCAGGAGAAGGGCGTCAAGGTTTATTACGAGAGCCCCGTTTCCTATTATACAGGCGGAGCGGGCGCAACCGACTACGACAAGCTCAAAAGCATAGAATACCAAAACAAGCTGCCGAGAGGAGTTTCGATTAGAAAGGCGTACGAGCATCTTAGTTCTGTCCCGTCCGACTACGGCATAACGCCGCCCCAAGATTCGCACAGTGCCGCGATAAACTTTTCTTTTACAGGCAGCGAATACAACGCGGACAGCTTTGTGATGACTTATTCCTATGTGTTTGATCCCGGCTACGGCGAAGACGAAGTGACGGTGGAAATAAAGGTCACTTTTTCAGTCACGCGGGTTGAATAAAAAGGGCGTTTAAAAAATGATAGAAACCGAAAAACAAAACGGAATAAACACAAAAGAAAACCGGCGGGTTGTCTTGAGCGCCGCGTTATTGGCGCTTAGCCTTGTGTTGCTTTGCGCCGCCGTCTATGCATGGTATGTAGGCAACAAAAACGTAAACACTTCGGGCTTTGAGCTTTCCGCCGACAACGGCGATATATCTATAGCCGACATTTTTGTCATTTCCCGCGGAACAGAGGCCGGCGTTTACAGCTCGTATCACTACAAAAAGGACGCCGACAAAAGCTTTTATCTTTTCGACATTGCGACGGACGAATGGGTTTATGACGGCGAAGGAAAGAAAATTTCTGTTGACATAGGCGGGCTTTTGCCGGGCGAATATCTCGAATTTGAAATGAGCTTTGCCCGCGGCGGCAACCTTGAGGGCGTGGGGCTCACATATGACATAGCCATGCTGGGCATACGCGGCGATACTTTCACAAATTTGGAAGGCACAAAAACGTATACGATTTTGGGTGTTTACCGCATAAATATGCTGGACGCTGACGGCAATTTGCTGGACAAGGACGGGCGCATAATCTACACGGACGGCGTGCCTTACGAAGGGTACGACGTGGTGGAAAGCAATATCTGGCTGGATTTTTACGACGACGAGCTGGAACCCGCCTATCAGCAGACGCTGCGTGGCGGCTTGGACTGGGACGCAAGCACGGCCGTTCAAACGGTGAAATTCCGCATGACGCTGGATTTGACTCAGTTGGCCGCCTTGGAGCTGACTAACGTTTTATCCGAAAAGTCGTTCTCAGTCTCGGGCGTGCGTTTGATAATTACAGATATCGATAATTAAAGCGAGGTGAACTAAATGAAATTCAAGCTTTTATCCGCGGTAGCCGTTCTTATGGTTTTGGTGTGCCTTTTGGCCGGCACGGTTTACGCATGGATTTCTTTCGGAGATTCCACCGCGCCCATGGTTTTTAAAATAGCGAAAATAGACTCCACAATCACTCTTTCAAAATTCCGCGACGACAACTACAACGGGTTTCCCAATCTTGATGAAAATAACCGTCCCGTTTTGGAGGAAATAGGCACTCAGGCGGCATTGGAGGAAGAATTTGCCGAAATAAATATGACGATGGAAATTTTGGACATGCTTCCCACACAGGTGCATATGTATCGGGTTTTCATCGTAAACAACAGCGAGGCCGACAACGACATCAGGATAACTTTTACAGGTTACGATACTGCCGATTATGCCGACGGGTCGGGCAACCCTTTGTATACCGGGGAAGATTTCGATAATTTTATCAATTGCCTGAAAATAATGAGCGTAACGGTGGTGCGCGTTACGGAAGACGGGCTCGATTTCAGCGGCGGAGAAAAGCACTTTTTCGCAAATGCGGTCTTCGGTTCGGATTCAGTTAATCCCGACAACCGTCCGTTGAATTTTACGGTCGTTTCGGATATAAAAATCGGCAATATTTTGGTTCCCACTCTCAGCAACGAGGTCACGCTGGTTTTGAAATTCGAGTTTGAAACGCTGGAAACATTGAATAAACCTGTAGATGAGGGGGGCGCGGGGCTAAATATGACCCAAGCCGAATACCAAAGCTATCAGGGGCGTTCTTTTAAGCTTCCGATAATGTCGGTTTATCTTGAAATAACCGCGAAATAGTTTAGGGAATTTCGAGAGAATTAAATTGAAAAGCACGTAAAGCCGTTAAACGGATTTTACGAGTTTTATACAAAATGCCTGCCTAACGGTTTTTGGGGAAAAACTGCCCTTAGGGGAGGCAAAAAAAGAGTCCGCATAAGAAAGCGGGCTTTTTTTAATTTCTATTAAGCATTAAACCGAATTTGTTTCGGGCTCTTTGTCGGGCAAATCGGATTTTAAACCTTGGATAAAATCAATATAATTGTCAGAATCGTTTCTTGCAATGGATTTCCATTTCGGCTTGAACAAAATTCCAAGAAAAATTCCCAATGCGTAAAAAATCATAAACATGGGGAAAAGCAATATCGGCAACACCAGTTTCCTTTTTTTTGCCCGTATGTTTTTTCTTTCCAAAATCACCGTCAAAAGCGCTTGTATTATAAACGGAACGATAAAAAATCCCCCCAACGCCAGACCTACCGTACTTCCGATTAATTTCAAGGCCGCAAAATCCTCCGTGTTTATGTTGTAAACAACGGCGAACACATAATAGAAAGGGAACCATAAACAAGCCACAAAGTCTACGGGGATAAACGCCTGCGTCAAAAACATGTCTAAGTAAGAAAATCGAAACGTCGTAAAAAATTTAAGCAGCGACCTGGTGGCCTTGGTCCAAAACGTTATAAAAAGCCCTCTGCCCATCCGCATGTTTCGTTTGAAAACGTCCTTTAGATTTGCGGGCTGCTCGTCGTATACTATCGCCTTTGAAACAAAGTATGTTTTTTTGGCTTTAAGCAATTGTTCTATCGCAAAATCGATGTCCTCGCTGATACCGAGTTCTTTCCATCCTTTGTCCCGCCTGATAATGTCGGCGGAAAACATCATGCCCGGCCCTAATAATATTTGAGAAATCCCCAAGGCCGATTTGGGAGTGCAGTTGAACCTTGCGTCTCTTAAATACCACAATCCCGAAATGGCGGGCACAATGCCCCGTTCGAAATTGCTGGTGTTGTTGCAGCCCCTCGCCAGCTCAGCTCCCGAGCAAAAAGCGTCGTTCATTTTTGATATGTAATCCGGGTGGACGATGGAATCCGCGTCGAACCTTATGAAAGCGTCGTAATTGTCATAATCTTTTAAAATTTCGTTAAACGCGAACTGCAAGGCATAGCCTACTCTGTGATGTTTTTTGTTTGCGTCAAACCGTTCAAAAACTATGGCTCCCAACGCCTTCGCCGCCTCGGCGGTATTGTCCGTGCAGTTATCCGCCACGACGAATATGTCGAAATTTTCTTCGGGATAATTTTGCATCTTTAAAGTCCGGATAACATTCGCTATTATTTTCTCCTCGTTTCTTGCCGGAATTATAATGCCGAACCGTTTTTTTTCTTGGGAAACAGGGTATTTTTTCGCGGGCA
>DAITPX010000004.1:0-18838 GCA_036833365.1 Clostridia bacterium
GTTAACTTCAACTATTTTAATTTACATTCCAATATGGGAGATTATAAACCCCGTGTGGCCGATAGGGCAGCCGTATTTTTATTTTATTTACATTCCAATATGGTAGATTATAAACGGCAATCCCTGCTCCTTACCCGCGAACACATCGACAATTTACATTCCAATATGGTAGATTATAAACTTATTTTGCAGTAATCTATGCAGCTTATTCGCCACGATTTACATTCCAATATGGTAGATTATAAACCCTGATTTTGAAGTAAAACGATATTAATTAATTACATTTACATTCCAATATGGTAGATTATAAACGAAAAAATTTGAAGTGGCTGCACATTATAGCGATAAATTTACATTCCAATATGGTAGATTATAAACGTAGCGGTAACCGGTCACATCCCGCATGGGATGTGATTCTCCTTAACATTATTGCTATAGTAGTCTTGACGATGCGCATAGATATTCTTGTCTTCCGGATATTTTTCTAAGTCTTCTACGTTTGGATAAGTTTCCAAAAAATAGTGTCCTAGTTCATGCGCTACTGTAAACCTATTCCTTGTAAGCGGGTACGTATTTCTAACGCCGATAAATTTATTCTTCTCATCCACAAGAATAACTCCAGAAGTGTCTTTAGGTAGTTCTAAATTAAGTATTGCAAACCCCAGTTTTTCTGCAATCTCAATTATATTTATTGGAGCATCAAAATTTAAGTCAAACTTGTTTGCCAGCACTTCAATATATTTATCAATATCTTTCATCAAAACACCTCCTCTAGATTATTCTATGTATAATATAACATTATTTGCAAAAAAGTGCAATATAAATATTTTCAGCTATATTATCAATCATTTTAAGTTAAAAATCAATATCTTTTGCCATTTCGTATAAAATAATGGATTTTTCACGTTTCCCTACTGAAGATTTTCAGATAATCGATTTTGTATCATTTCAGGTCGCTTTTCAACTTTTTTATTCCTCTACGTATCCCTTCCGCTTTATTAACATTTTCTTGTTCACAGTATTTTTCAAGAATTTGCTCACTTTCTACGTCAAATCTAACATGTATCGGAACAGATTTGGGATTTGTTGTCGGACGTCCTACTTTTTTTTGCACCACTTCAACCTCCTTATTTTGTAGCCCGAATATATACTATGATACTGTAGCCCAACTGTCAAGGGGTTTAAAAAAGTTTTTTGCCCTATTGCAAAAATTCTTAGGATATGCTAAAATCCCTCCATAGGAGGATAGGATTTTTTATGAAGAAATTACCTAAGTGGGCTAAGGTTACCCTTATCGTTGTTGCAGTGCTCGTGCTCTATGTCGTGGTTACGGCGTTTATTCCGGTGACGGTTGTGATTGACAATGGGGAGGCGGTGGGTACAATACCAGTTTCATATGAAGGTGGAGGGCTAGCAGCTATTCTTAAAATGAAAACTGCACGAGAAAATGCCGAGTTAGAGCGCTATGTCACAATCACAGTCCCGCGCTACCGCCTTGTTTCACTACCTCAACCTGCTGCCGACAGCCCGTATCATAGCGAATGGCTTGATGGCAATCGATTTAAGGGTTATTATTATGATTCCAAATTTACTCGCCCCTGCGCTTTAATTTGGCTTATTTTCGGCACTACGCTTTACGCCAATTGGGAATAATTACTTGGATTTGTTAATGGCTTCAATAAAGGCGTTGGCGTCTCCTTTTTGGGTAAATTGACGCCATCCTTCTCCCGCTTTTTGGTAAAGCTGTCCATTGTACACAAAAAATTCTCCTTCTTTGATATTTGACATTTTGCTGGATGCCGACGTTGATGGGCGCCATGTTTGAAGATAAGTTAATTCATATTCTTTCCCGCCATAAGTAGCGTACAGATTTCCACCCCAAATACTTTCCCACGGCTTGCCTCGCGTTGTCGCCTTAACAGAATAACCTCCATTTTTGAAAGAATTGGGATTGTATTCGGATTGTTCCAAATTCTTTTTAATTGATGAATAACTATCACCCAATATCGACTTGTCCAACTCCAAACCTTTTGCAATTTCTCTGTATAATTCCGCCGTATCAATACCCTCAATGATTTTGTTATATAAATTTTCTTTTAGTTTTGCTCTCTGTTTTTCGCTTATCTCTCCACTCTCTACCGCATAATCCCAAGCGTGTCACATCCCGCATGGGATGTGATTTACATTCCAATATGGTAGATTATAAACCCCGTAAATCGGGTTAAAAATGCCCTTCGTGTGTAACTATTTTTCAATATAATGCTTTTTTACGCCATTTTTAAAACAAATTATCTGTCGCAGCCCTGCATTTTTTGCGCTACGACGGTTCGACATTATAAAAAATTGTCGGTATTGTCAACAAATTCAGTCAAAAATTCTTTCTCGAGCCATTTCGGATTGTTGTTTTTAAATACGATACATGAATCCATTTTTTCGCGCAGTATGTTTTTAAGCTCAAAACTCATTTGATAAAACTGCAAATCGGATAATTCGCCCTCAAAAACGGATTTTTGAATATGTACTAAATATTTTTTTGCGGTTTTGAAAACTCTTCTCGAAACGCTCGCGCCCTTGTTTTTATCGATATCATAAACTAAGATACAATACATAATCTTTCACCACCAAATTTTAAAAGGAGAATATTCCTTATCACCTAAAAAATGCTTGATCAGTTTGTATAATTCTAAGCGAATCAACTGCCTGTAAGATACCTCGCGATTGAGGCTACGATGAAAAATCGTTCGGCTTAACGCCAAATCAAAATCCTTTAGCAAATTTTTCACTGTCGCCGGACGCATAGTCAAAGCCCCTAATTCCTGGTCAAAATCGTCTTCGGTTATGATTTGCTTGTTTATTGCCGAAAAGATGAGTCGGTCTACAATAAGCGGCTTGAATATTTCCGATACGTCAAGCGCCAATGAAAATCTTTTTGTGCTTGGCTCGTGCAGATAACTGATTGTGGGATTGAGTTGCGTTTTATATATTTCCGACAAAATTTTTGCGTATGTAACGCTGTTTAAAAATGAAATCAAAGTATTTATTTCGTTATCGGGCGGTTGCTTCACTCTTTTGACAAAACTGAATTTATCGTCGATAATTTCCGTCCACGCAGAATAATATTTTTTCCTGATATTGCCTTCGAATCCCATTATTTCGTTTGTTTGATTGCAAAAATCGAGCTTGCCGAGTTCCGATTCGATAAATTTTATTTCAGAATCGAATACTTTTCCGCGATTCGAATAATATTTCAAGTTCCTCAAAATATTTCCGGCTGAGCCGCTAACGAATTTTTTTGCCAAACAATTGCGTTTTTCAAGGTCGACATAATGGCAAACTTGCCTTACCAATAGCTCTCCGCTGACGAGTTTTTCACGAGCGTAAAAACTGCCGCTATAGTATTCATAGTAATTAAAAAAATGCAAGCAAATGCCCTTTGCTCCCAAAAATTCCATAATGTCGGCGTTGAAATTTATATCGGTAAAACAATAAACATCATAGACCGTTTCAATCGGGATGTCTCTTTTTTCGCCCGAAAAGCTTATAATCTGCAAAGTATTGTCGCGCCTGCGTAATTCGCCCGGATTTAACAAGTAATAACTTCTTTCCATAATTCCTTTCAGATAAAGCAAAATTCATAATAAGCGCAGCTCTTGCAAACTTTGCTGTCTATCGTTTGCGGTGGGTTCGGCTGTGCTAAAATGATTTCGATTTTTTTAATGTTTTCCTCGATAATATTTTTATCTTCCGCTTCCAAATAAACCGGTTCCCGTTTTCGTTGCGTGGGAAACAGCAAACAGCCTTCCATATCGTCCATGCCTTTCAAACTTAGGATATATAAATAATATTTGACTTGGTTTATGGCCATTTCCTTGCACGACTGGGATTTTTTTACCTCGTAGAGCACATTTTTGCTAATGTGGTCTATAGTCACGTTGTCGATTCTAACGTTATGCTTGTCTCTCAGGTAGGTGTTTTCGTCTATCTGTTTGCCCAAGTTTACATTTTCGTCATATTGTTCCTGTCCGACGCCATAGTATGACAGCCACATCTTTCTTGGGCACAAAAAATAATAAGAATATGTCGTTCCGTTAATCATTTAACACAATCCCGCTTCGTCGTCGATTTCGTTAATCAAGCCTTCTTGATAGCTATACTTATTATCAGTCAGATAGTAACCGTCGATTTCACTTAACCGCGTTATTTTTATTTTTCCGTATTTGGCCGTCCTTTCCTGCACCGTGACGGTATGCTGCCTTATTTCATTTTGCGCCAAAATTCGCTTGCCGAAATCATTGCTTTTGAAATCATCGAAGATGCCTTTGTCCGCCAAAGCTTGATAATCCGCTCGCGTCAACATGTTAACGCTCCTTATATCACGGAACTTTTGCTCCGCCTCATCCTTTTTTATATAATCGGGGATAAGCTGCTTTAAATCGTTTATGGCTTCTCTAATCTTTTTAATGTAAGTTTTGACCAAATCATTTTGGTCGAAGACTTTATTTATATAAGCTATCTTTTGCTCTTCGGTAAAAATGCCGTTCCCTTGTTCCTGCAAATATGTAAAGCTGCGCGTAAAAATTTCTTTATCATAAATTTTATTCGCACTGGCCGTCAAATAAATAAAGCAATTCGGTTCATTTTTGCTGTAATCGCGGTTGCGGAAACAACGCCCCAGCCTTTGCAGCAACGAATCGGCCGAACACATCTCCGTAAATAAAATATCAAAATCGATATCCAAGCTTGCTTCCACCACTTGCGTGGAAACCCAAACGCCGTTTTCCGATGATTTCGCAAAGCTGAGTATCTCGTCTTCTTTGCTTTTTCTGTCTATTTGCGTGAAGCGGGAATGAATCAAGTTTACTTTGTCACATTTTTTGCTTATTTTGCGATAAATTTCCTGCGCTTGAAAAACCGTGTTTACGACTACCAAAACTTTGTTGTTACTGGCTTTTTCGGCTATCAAGTCGATATCCATTTCGCCGTTTTCCAATTTGACGTTATGCCTTATAATGGGTTTATCGGTTGCTTTTGAAATTTTGCTGTACGCTTCCTGCGGCATCACGAATTCAACCCCGTTTTCTTTCAGCAACGAGGGAATAAACGGCGGCAATGTGGCGGTCATTATGCAGAATTTGCCGCCAAGACGGTTGATAACCGACAATCCGTATATCAAAAACGCAAGTATACGCGGGGAATAAGCTTGGATTTCGTCAATTATTATTTTGCTGTAGCTCATCGTCGCGGGCAAAATTTCGGTCCCCAGCGACTTCATAACAAAGGTGAACAGCTGGTCTACGGTGCATACGGTAAGGGGATAAGATAAATTTTTGATTACACTGAACTTTGTCAATCTGTCTTTGAGCGAATCGGCTTCGTTGGTATCGGAGAGCATATTGCTCAGAGTATCCGAATGAAGATATGCCACTTTGTTTTTGTCATAATAATCGTCGCGTATTCTTTTATAAATAGCGTTGATTGCGACCTTCAACGGCAAAGTGTAAAAAGCTTTATTATCGCCAACCCACAGCAAGGCCGCTTCGGTTTTGCCTATGCCCGTGGAAGCGGTGACTATGATATTGCTGTCGCTGTTTTCCAGCATAAATTTTTGACAGCCGTTCAAAATGTAATCTTTGCGACGGAAAAAATCCAAAACATTTTCGCCGGCATTTTCGCCCTTAATCTCGCATTCAACCAAGATATCGTTTTCATTGGCACTGGCGACATAATCCAGTTTATTGAGCATCCCTTTGTAATAAGCGAACTCCGTCCACAAATCCTCGTCGCATGTACTGCTAAGGCTTTTGTTAGGAGACAGCCAAAGCCTTGCGGTGTTGAACTTAGATATTTTGACGTAGTCCGGCAAATACCGTTTATACCGTTCGAGCTCGGCGCAAGCGATATCCGAAAGTGTTCCGTCGTCGATAAGGTTATTTTTGTTGTCGGCGGCTTTTCGGTTGTGATGGCAGGCGATAGCGCACAGCAAAGATTTTGCCGTGTTAGCGCCCAATCGTTCTGCCAATTGCTTATAATCGACCGCAAATGCGCTTATTAGGCCGTGCGGTATCTCGGTTATATTATGAGACTTATATAAGTCGTCGAGCTCCGAACCTAAATACTCGTTCAGTCCCATAACGCGCATTATCTTATTTTGAAAACGCGAATTGACTTTGCCCAAGTCGTGCATTTTTACCGTGTATTCAATGCAAAACGATTTTTTTTCATCAAAATGCCTACCGTAAATTTTTTTTAATAAGGCAAATTGGGAAAGCAATTTGTCGGTATGCGCGCAAATTGTTTCCCCATTGCTCTTTGCCAAAAGTTTATTTTCGTCGATTTTCATTGTCATGCCAAAAAAACACCTATTTTTGTCTCTTTTTCGCGCAGCAGCTTGCAGTCTTCGTCATGCAGAAACTTCGAGCCTTTCGTAAAATATTTAACCTTAACTTTCTGCCAGTTTCTGACGTTTTTGTTTATTTCGTAAACTTTATTCAGCTTAACCACCACACCCGAACTATCTGTTTCGGTAGATTCTACCGTGGAATTATAGACTTCCAAAGGTATATACGCGTCCATTGACAGCCTTACGTCATCGGTATTTTCGACTTCCACGATTTCGGCGCTTTCTATCCTCAGCAAATCTTCATGCCTCCCCAGCGACAAATATTTTTTTGGTTTTTTCAAACCCTCCAAAACCTGTCGCATAAGGCTTTCGTCTTCGCAGGCGATATGTATAACCAAATTAATATCTACCAAGGTTTCGGCGTAGCCCAACCCTTTGGTTATTCCGTCTTTTTTGTCGTCATCCCTTGTCGTAAAAAACTGGTGCCTGCCCGGGTCGTAGGCAATTCCAAAAAAATACCGTGTATACATATCGGTGTGACTGCTGGCATAAGTGCCCTGGACCGATATTTTCATATCGTGATAGTTGTCAAATCCGCAGGCGTTGTGTATCATGCCGATGACGGTGCTGTAAGGCGGCAGATAATAGCTTTCCTGAATATCAATGGCGTTAGGTTTTCGGTAGTTAGCTGTAGTTTGCGAACAAACGAGCTTAATTACCTTATTCATAGTATTCCTTGACCTCGCTGGTAAGCCTGTTGAAAAATTCGCTTATTTTCATGGATTTAAGCTCGGAAATCTCGCTGTCGTTGTCGAATATCCCGCTTAAATATCCCACCAAAGTGTTTTCACCGGCCAGTTCGATATTATTTTTGAGTATTTCGACATTGAGCTTGTTTTTATTTACCTTAAGCCTGTTTTCAAAATAAGGGCTTTTTACGTCGTAAACCCCGCCTACCGCAAACACGGGCGACAAGTTTTCCCTTCTTCCCTTAATATCGCGGTAAAGCGTTTTTATAACTTTCAACAACGCCGTTACCCTTTCAAATTTTTCAGCGGCGCTCAGATTGATATTTTCGTTTTTGTCCACTCCCACTTCGTCCAAATCTACGGTTAACGAATAGGAAAAATACGATTTGTGGATTTCGCTCTGGCTGATATTATTTTCGAGGTTGTTTCTTTTTGCCAGCCCCATATTGGTCAAGAAATCCATGTCCGCCGAATAAGGCTCCAGCGCTATGGCGTTTGAAAGCCTTGCGACGGCGTTTCGCGTGCTGGCTCCGCCCTTAGAGCCCTCCTCGCCCTTTTTGGAAGTTTTCATATATCCGAACAAATCGATTTCGGGATACTCCTTTATGCTTGCTGAGGGCTGGTATTGAACGACACCGCCTTTGCCTTCAGCCTGAACGGGAGTAGTATCCCATTTCAATTGATTCACTATGTTATACCTAAGCGCCTGCCTCGAGATATAACTGTATGTATTGCCGTCGCCGCGGCTGAGCTTTTTAAGCACTTGAATATTTCCGAATCCCTCGCCGTAGTTTGCGCTCTCTGCCTCAAAATTACACTTAAGGTCAAACCCTTATTTTTCATTGTTTTTATCTCCTTTATTAATTTCTTCACCCTTCAGGCCCAAAATATAAGCATAGCCTATTGTTTTAAACTCCTCTTCGCCTTTAAAACCGTTGATGAATATATCGGGTATGGGTTTTTGCATACCCACATACATCCTGATAATTCGGTCGCAATACAGTTCGATGTTATTCGAATGAACCGCGTTCAGCAACTGATAGACAAAACCTCTCAATTTGTTGTCCGCATCAATGCCAATCGTATTGCGCAGCTCATTGCCGTATTTCTTGGCAACATAGGCAACGCCAAATTGTTTTTCCATATCTACCTCCGTATTTAAATTCTTTTTTATTATTTGCAGCAATAAAATGTTCAATATTTTGTATGTGTAATTGAATTCTAGCTTGATTAGTTTATAAACCAAATCAAATTGGTTGCGCCCGTTAATGATGTTGTTTATAGCTTCGGCATATACGTTGATATAATTTTCGCCGTCCTTGACATACGTATTTGCCAGCAATTTCAAATTTCTTTCGCCTTGCCTAATTATCTCAAATTTATCCTTTGAGATATTGCTGATTAAATAGTGGTTGTCGACGTCTTTCATAATAATCTGCATTTGGTTGATATGCTTCAATCTTAAATCGACTAATTTTGAGATAACGGAATTGTAAGTAACATAATAAACGTCCTTATCCTCGCTGGATAACACTATATAATTGAGATGTTTCATGTATTCGATGTTGTCGTTTACATTTACAAAAACTAAAGATTTTCCGCCTACGTTTGAAAACCCCAACGGCATAAAAGAATAAATCATATTGCACAACGGGCAAATATACGTATCGGATACTTTGTTCCAAAACGTCGAAGTTTTTTTGTGCATATCCGCGACGCAATCTCTGATAAATGTCATTTCGATTTTTTCGGTTTTTAACAACCCGTCGCATTGAAAACACCTGCCGGTGCCGGTTTTCTTCGGCTCGGCGTCGTTTCTCAAGGGATTAAAAACAGCGTCGTCGAGTTGCTTTTCAAATATCTCATTGCAGTTTAAATTGTAAGTACCTTTATTTTTTTTCAAAAAAGCAAAATTGTTGAAAACCACCGAAAATTTCATAAAAAATATATCGCCGAGCAAAATGTGCGTTTTCAGTTGCCCGTCACTCTCAACGATATTTATTATTTCTTTTCCCAATCGGCGTTTCGACTCTTCGTCCTTTTCCTTGGAAAAACTTTCAAACAATGCTGTTAAATTCTGTTGTTTTAGCAAAACGCAGGTATTTTTAACCGTTTTTCTCTTGCAAAACTGGTCAAAATTGGACATGGCCTTTAAGTCCATGCTGTCAAACTCGCTTGTCAATAACTTGGTAACGATGCTTTTGTCCGCGTATTTTTCCAAAACCGCGTTGATATACATCGACGCCAAATCTTGGTTAAGCAAATCCTTGTTTATGTATAACGTATTGTCGTCATAATCGTAATCGACGCCCTTGGTTTTCTGGTTTGCTTCCATCGCATATATAAAGCCGATTATTCCCGCGTTAAATTGAAACGTATCCGTATTGACTTCATAAAAATTTTCTTTATTTATATTCAGCATTTTCAGCCCTCCAATTCGAACATCCCGAAACCCTGGCTCCTTCTCGAGCCGATTCCCGTATTACTTAACAAGGTCAGCAATTCCGGTGTGCCGCTAAGCAAAAAAATCCCGTAATTACATTTAAAATATTTGCCTTTGAGCAAAACGGCGGTATTTTTGCAATTTATGGGCGTCAGCTTGACCTGCTCGGGAGATTTATTTATTGCCGACAACAGGTTGTTCGTGTTTAATTGAAAAATATCGTCAAATTCGCCGTCCTGCGGAGTTAAATATTCATCGATATTGCTTGACGAAATATGTTTTCTTACCAATAATGGTGATTTCATTTTGATTTTAACGGTTGACGCGGTTATTTGCGGAATTTTTGCTATTTTTACGTTTTTGACAACGACGAACAGTTCGTCGGGAAAAGGATAGGCTTTGCCTCTTTCGCGCAGCGCCCCGTTATAAAGCATATAAATAAACGCTTCGTCCGCCGACGATATTTCTAAAAAAATTTTATCCTCGCCGCATTGAATTGTTTTATTGTCTATTTTGGCTTTGGGGACAAACAAACTGAAAGTAAATTGTTTCATAACGTTACTTCCGTACAATTCGTCTAGTTTTTTAGGGTAATGTTTTGCTAAAATATTTTTGATAAAACTCATACAGGCATATCTGTAATCGATAGATAAACATCTCTTAGTGATAGCAAATTCAATAATGGTTCTCATTTGTTTCTCCGTTATTCTTTATATTTTAAAATTTTTTGTATAGTATTGAATATTTTTTGCAAGCAAGAATAAATCGTTATTTAGTATTTATATTTTTGATAAAAAATTTTACGTTTTATCCTTCTTAATAAATTTAAAACACCGCGAGTAATGAAAAGCGCTTAATTGTTTTGTTTGCATATACGCACAAGTTCTTTTAGTTTTTGGGTGTCGATTCCGCCGGCGCAGGATTTGTCGCGCCTTGCGGCGATGCCGAAGTGAAATTGCGTTGCTCCCGTTTCGGTTTTTATGCGCACGATATTTTCGACGTTAAGCCCGCCGCCGACCATAACGTTTATGTGACCCGAATTTCTTATCATTTCTCTGATAATAGGTATATTGTCCGTTATGCTCCCCTTGCCGCCCGAGGAGAGCACATTTGTTATCTGGGGGTAAGCCGCTAAAACTTTAATCCCCTCGACAAGATCCGCCAGTTCATCAACCGCACTGTGGAAAGTAATTTCCAGCCCGCCGCAGCTTCCGATTAATTGTTTTGTGCGTTTGCGGCAGATTTTTTTCTGCGCGTTTAATGCGCCAAACACGACGCCGTTAGCTCCAAATTCTTTAGCGGCGAGTATGTCTTCTTTCATAACGGCGATTTCTTCGGGCGTGTAAACAAACGACCTAGAATGGGGCCTTATCATTACGTTTACGGGTATATTGACCGACCTGACGACCTTTTCTATCACCATGCGGCTCGGAGTCAAGCCGCCTTCGGAAAAAGCGGCGATTAGTTCTATTCTGTCGGCTCCGCATTCCTCGATGCGTCTTGCCTCGTCGGGCGTCAGGGCGATAATTTCAACGATATTCATTTTGTTATCCGCCTTTATTGATTTTTCGCTAAATTCAAAGTTTTTATCATCAACCCGACCACGCCGACATTGTAGCCGCTTGAGGAGTAAACACCCCGCCCTTTCTCGGCCGCCACGGAAAGCGGCAGGCTTTCGGGGTCGGCGTACATTCTGCGCGCCATGCCAGCTGCGGTGTCGGTAAAATCGGAATAGTATACATTGGCGTTAGGAAGCATGGCTCGCGCCTTCAAAAATGTTTCGTTGCCCGCAACGTTTTGCCGCAGTATAAATACGACCGCGCAATCGGTTTTATTCAAAACGTCTTTAGCTTGTATAAGTTCGTTCAATATATGCTCAGTGGGCTCGCTTCCGATTTCCAGCCAAACGAAAATCGTTTTCCCCTTAAAGCTATCAGAGGACGCGATTTTATTGTTTTCGTCGAAAAGCTCGAATGGGGCGAAAGCAATGTCTGTGATTAAATTTGCAATTTCGGCTTGCCTTAGGGATATTTCTAAGATTTTAGTTTCGCCCGCATTTAAGTCGAAGCAATATTTTCTGGCAAGTTGGTTTCCGTTGGGCATCCTGTTTGAGGTCATGAGCCTGTAAGAGCCGGGCTCGAGCGCAAGCTCCATCCTGCCGTTTTCCCAAGCGCAATCGCTCAGTTCCAGCGTTTGGTAAACGCTGTTTTTCAAAACCCCGAGCGTGAAGCTGGCGAAATAAGACCATTTTTCCGCTCCTCCCGAAAGCGTTAACTTTGCCGTATGATCCTGCGGAGCGGCGTTTTCGGCGCTATTAAATTTTCCGTTTTGGTAATACTGAGCCGCAGAGTCCACTGGATTAAGCCGCGCCGGAATGCCCAGCGCCCTCATAATCGCGACAAAAAGAATTCTTCGGCCGTTAAGCCCCGCAATTCCGCTTTGCATAATGCCGCGGGGAGTGCCGAGCAATCTTTCGTTGTGCCTCGCCGAATCGGCGCGGTAACGGGACGCAAATTCCCATGCCTTGAGAGGTTGTTTTTTGAACAACTCGGCGTCGCCGGCACTGATTTTCGACAAAATAAATTTTTTGTATGCCGAGATTTCCTCGTAGCTTATCCTTGGACACATAACATAAGGCACAAAAATTTCGAACGGAAAATCGTTTTTAAATTTCAGCGATTCATCAAAATGCTCCTCCAAAACTTCGCTTTTAACGTCCGCGAGGTCTTTTTGCTTAAGCGACTTTAATAACTCTATTTTAACTTCCTTATCGGACGTGCAGCCATTTGAA
Organism: Clostridia bacterium; assembly: GCA_036833365.1. GTDB lineage: Bacteria > Bacillota > Clostridia > Christensenellales > CAG-314 > JAQUSX01. The sequence goes on from DAITPX010000004.1 coordinate 12,324, forward strand.
AGAAAGCCGTAAATTTCTGCGAAGTTGCCTCCCGCAGCCCTTAAAATATCCTCGGCTTCCTTGGGGCGGGCGAAAGAGGCGGCAAATTTTTTTGCCTTTTCCTCTTGGTAAAAGCCTTTTTGGTATTCCTTGCGCTTGAGTTCCGCGCCGTCGATTATGCGCTTTCGCAGCTCCTTTTGCTCTTGCGCAAGCGGTAAGCTGTTACGCGGGTCATCCTTAGGCGCCTTAAAATCGAAGTCCTCGACGTGTTTTCCCTCTTTAACGGCCGCTTTGGAAAAATCAAGCGTTACAAAATCGGCGTCGGTTGTGTCCACGGTTGCCTCTACAAATTTGCCGTCCTTTACCGCGTGGATATGTACGCTGCCAAAGCCCAAGGTAAGCCCCGCTTTGCCTTGACTGTCGGTTTTTACCGTTGCAAGCGGGAAAAATTCCGAGCCGTTCAGCATTTCGAAACGCACGTCGGCGCCTTCTACGGACAAGGGATTTTTAAGCGTTACCGTAAAATACCTGTTGCGTGCGTAACGGGCGAGTTCGTTAAGAATAATCGACTGCCCGCTGCAGGAAACGATTTCTTCCCCCTTGATGGGCAAAAACGACCTTGCGTGCACCAGCATAGCGCGGGCGACGGCGTTGTTGAACCAGCCGCGGTTGAGCACAGGCTCGGGCTCGCAGGCGCCGAGGTAATACCACTCGCCGCCGCACCAGACCTCTACCCACGCGTGGTTGTCGTCACAGTGCGCCCACCTCGGCGTGTAAACCTGACGCGCGGGGATCCCCACGCTGCGCATTGCGGTAACCGCCAAGGTCGATTCCTCTCCACACCTTCCGTAGGCGGTACGAAGTATGGCAAGGGGCGATGCCGTCCTTTCGTCGGTAGTCTGGTAAGTCGCATGCTCGGCGCACCAGACGTTAACCTCGAGCGCGGCTTCTTTCATACCTTTTCCTTTTATCCTGTCTTTCAGCGCGTTGTAAAAATACGGCCTGCAATCCTCTATGGCCTCGTTGTTGATGCGGTAATACGCGACGAAATTTAGAAAAATGTCTTCGGGAATTGCATCCCATTGGGGATTTTCGGCAAGAAACAAAGCGAAATCGGCATATTTTTTAAACAGCGAAAAATCATAGTCGCCTATGTCCGACGACGGCATCGTCGCGTAAAACAATTCTAATATTACCCTGGCGTCGACGCTGCATTTTTCAAGCCCGCTCAGTATCTTTTCGTTTTCGTTGCCGAGCGGCAGGTTTTGCGTAAACTTGTCGTGAATAATTTTTTTTATACTTTCCGAAAAAATCATTTTTTTATTTCCCCCATTGACGCTTATTTCTAAAATTTATATCTGTTTATTGCTGTTTAAGTAATAACCCAAAAACGCCGAGCCGATTATTCCCGCCTTGTTTCCCAAAGCCGCGAGCACAATTTCGCCGTATTTTTTATTTTTGATAAGCCGCATTTTTTCAACCTTTTCTCTGACGCGGCAAAGCAGAAAATCCCCCTCCTTGGACACGCCGCCGCCCAAGGCGACAACGTCGGGGTCGAGTAAATTATATATATTGATTATGCCTATAGCCAGATATTTGCACAACCTGTCCACAGCTTCGAGGGAAAGCGCGTCGCCCGATTTTGCCGCCTCAAATATTTTTTCAGCCGTTATTTCGGCGCCGCCCACAGCCGTGAGCAAAGATTTCTCCCCGTCGACGATTTTGTGCCGGACATATTTTGAGATGGCGGTGCCCGACGCAAAGGTCTCCAAACAGCCCTTGTTGCCGCAGTTACAGTCGTAAAAATTTTCTCCGACAATCATATGCCCGATTTCGGCGCCCAGCGCGTGGCTGCCGTGGTAAACGCGCCCACCGATGATTATGCCGCTGCCTATCCCCGTGCCCAGCGTCATCAGCACGGAATTTTCAGCGCCTTTTGTGGCGCCGAAAAGGTGTTCGCCTAGGCCCGCCGCCGTGGCGTCGTTTTCGACGTAAACTTTTCGTTTCAGGCGCGAAAAAAGCTCTTCGCCGAGCTCGACGTTGTTCCACGACAAATTGGCGCAAAACTCGACTCTGCCGGTTTTAGAATCAACAACACCCGGCACTCCGACGCCGATAGAATGAATGCCGCCTGTTTTAACGCCGCCTAGCGCCGACAACTCTTCTATTTGGCCTGCTATATCATTGATAATCTCGTTATACCCTCTGCCCGCTTTGGTCGGCCTTACGCTTTGCCTGAGGATATTTCCGTCAAAATCCACCAAACCCGCTTTCATTGTCGTTCCGCCTAAATCTATTCCGATTAGCATAGCTTGCACCTCTGCTTATTTATTCAGATATTTAATTATATCACTTCTCACAGCTGGAGACCATTGGCAACACGAATAAAATCAAAAACAAGAAGGCACTCCATACAATTAGAATGCCTTTATAGCTTAAAGCCGTATCAAACTTTTTATAATTTTTGAATCTTGCGGAAACGTTCTTTGCCGCAATAGGGCAAAACGAATTTTTCCAAATCCTGGTTTGTGAGGCCCAGATTACATTCCCCAGGGTTGGTAAAATTGTTTGTTTTTACGTCGCAGGACATGTAATCGCACTCGATACAGCTGCCATATTGCTTCGAATTCGCGCATTTTACCGCCTCGCAATTGGAGTGACACCCCTTACAGATAATTTTTGAATAATCCGCCTCGTCTTCCTCTTTTGCTGAATGATAGCACTTGCAGTCGCCTTTTTGGAAAACGATATTGCCTTTTTCGGTGCGGTTGTTGCTTTCATAAAGCAGGCATAAATCGCACCTGTTGCCGCATTTGCCCAAAGCGGCGCCCAACAAGTCTTCGGTTTTGCGGTTTGGCTTTTTCTTAATGTGCAGCATACGAATCAAGGCATCGGTCAGGCTATCGTCGCGAACCTCAATAAACATCCATTTGCCGTCGTGAAAAGTCTTGCTGGTGTTGTAAATGTCAATCAAATACCGAGGGAACTCGGCTTGTCGCGCTTCGAATGTTTCGCGCTCTTTTTTGCCGTAAATGATTAAAAGCGCAAAATAACCGTCACGGATATAAAACGTCGCAAAAGTTTTGCCGCTTTTTCTGAACTTAAACTCATCCTTACCGTCAAAAAGTTCGTCCATAACGTAGTTTACCCGTATGTACCCGACGATGTTTACCCATGCCTGCGTCGCGCCCTTTAACAAAGGTCTGATTTCCGAAAACGGCTTGACATTCATAGCTTAAATCCCCCGAATTTACTTAAATTTAAGGCGGTTTCCTTTAAACGTGCGAAAGCTTGCGCCCTTAACCGTTGCCATTAGTCTATGACACATATTCGATTCTGTCAAGGGATTAAAGGCGCACGGGCGTTTACTCTGGTACATAAAAAAGTTTTGCTTATTATTTCGCAACGATTGGGATAAACAAATCCATAAGGTTGTAGCCCATTTTTTCCTCAAAGATTTTTGGGGTGCAAACGTGGCCGAGCTCGCGCCGTTTTTGCGAATCGTTTTTTTCGGTGGATTCCTCAAAGCAGCCGCTGCCGCCAATCCACTTCCTCATAGCCGCCCTCGTTTTTTCCATGTCCACGCCGTCGCCGTCCCTCGCGGCGCAAACGGCGTAAAGCCCGCCGGGAAAATCGACATATTGATACTTGCTCGTATTTATAAAATTCTCGGGCGGCGCGAAAAGCCATACCATGCAGCCTTCGTTTTCATCGAAATACATGAAATCTCTCGGCGTGATATAATTTTTTGTATCGACGGCACTCCACCAACCGTCGAACTCCTCAAACGTTTCCATCGTTTTAAGCGGGCCCGAGCTTATCATTTTCATATTCGGGAAATTAATGACCCTGACGTCGGACAGCTTATTTAACTTTTCCGTCACTTCCAGCAAACGGTTTACATCCGACGGGTTTCCTTCGTAATCGACATTGACAATCTGCCGCTCTATGTCCTTTGCTTTTTGATAGAGCAGTTTTACGTCGTCGGCGTTATGCAAATCCAATTTTTCGATTTGCCTGATAAAATCGAGGACGATTTCTTTAAGCTCGTTAAGCAAAGCCACTTCGCCGTCTATGTCCGTCACTTTTTGGCCGAGGATTTCGAGAATTACTTTGGAGCTATCGGAATCAAAAATTTTTTGAATATCCTTAATTTTGATATTCAATTTTCTGAGAATCAAAATCTGCTCCAACCTTTGAATTGCGGTTTCGTCGTAAAGCCTGTATGCGTAATCGGCACTTTTTGTGCTTTGAATCAGCCCCACGTCTAAGTGGTTATAAAAGATTTTCATTTTTTGATTGCGGAACCAAACAGTCCCTTGAACTTACTTAAATAATCCTTCATAATATATCAACTTGCATGAATTTATCCTTTAGTTTAAACCGCCCATTTTCCGCATGTCCCAGCGGCTGATTGAAAAGCTCACCGTCTACGAGGACAATAACGTGAATTAAAGTCAGACGTGACGGTGGATGATGTAGATGAATAAGGACAAAAATGAGCAAGGCACTCTAGGAAATGGGCAGAAAGCATTTTCAACAATTCCAAATTGTTTCAATAACATCTTCCGATTGTTTTGCTGCTTCGATTGGTCTGACTTCAAAGTTTACATACACATCTTTGCCAACAAATTGCCTGAAGATGGAGAAATCAATAAAACCATTCCCCACAATCTGGTGGCCACCAAATTCTTTGTTCATGTCATGAATATGCATTTCTCTTGTATAATCTCTATACTCACTAAAAAATTCAAAGTCTTGTTGATTTAATTCGCCATTGCGTGAGTACATTTTTGCAGTATCCAAAGTTAAATAAAGAGGTAATTTTTCATTAAAAAATCGTTATGTAACTTTTCGTTTGATATCATCTAATCCCTAATTTTCTATGCATACCAGTACATTTTTACAATTATCCGTCAATGCCTTTAAATTACTGTAAAGCAATTCTGCATAATAATCATTATTTGAAGCATCTACTTTGCAACCACTTTTCTTAAACTGCGGATAGTTGCCGGCATGAAAGGTAATATGTCTTGCGTTTATTAAGTCAGCTTTTCTGATATAAGTTTAAATTCATCAAGGATGCCTTTTTGTATAAAAGAATAATCGCACATCAAACTGACATTATCGCCTGGGGCATGAAAGGTTATTTCAATGTTTTTATCGTTTGCATAATTACGTATGTTTTTTAATTCGCGCTTTGTTAAATTATCAACGAAGAATCTTGGAACGCCTAAATCAAATTGAACAAAATCAAATCCATTTTTACAAGCGTCATCAATACCTTTATAAAAATTACTAGGATAAACTGCATGGTACCTAGTTTTCATTATAAAACCCCTTCTCTCAACTGATAAATAATTGAAATTTAAATCGCTATTTTCCTCGAAAAATCAGGTTGTTTAATTATACGTCCAACCTGTTCACACAACTCCGCCAAAATCCAAAAAAACATCTATCTCGTTCACTCACCAAGCCCTAAAATGCCGTAACATCTATCCTGTACACTCGCCAAAGGATGTTATCAATCCTGTTCTCTCGCGCCCGAAATTCGCCCTCAGGACTTGTTCCCACTAAGCAATATTTTCGCAATTTTCGCACGTCGGATTTTTACCCTAAAACTCCTAAAGTGCCAGTATTACTGGACTTTTCGCACACTCACTTCTAAACCCTTGACATCAATACCACGCACTCAACGTGGAACGATAGGCTCACCTCGATGTCTGGTCTGTATTTTTCGTTTTGTTCGTTCGCGGGAATAGGTCAATAGTGGATTTTATGGGTAATTTCTGTTCGCGGGAACAGTTCAACGGTTTTTATCTGTTAGCGGGAATAAGTCGACATATTAGTAAACTGACATGATGAGGGGATGCAGCAGGCAGTATCCTCACCATCAATGCAAACTGTTCTAACATGTCCAAGTCCACCTTTCAACGAAAAGCACCATTCGCGTTCGGTGCTTTTCGTGTGTTTTATTATATAAAGCTTGCCTTAGGGTGTCGGTAAATCTCTTTGATACTCCATTATTTCACCTACGATACTCTCGACTTCGGGTATATCAATGAAGTAACCTTGAACACGCTCTGTCCCTGATTCCGTCTTATAAAGCATATCTCCGTGCTTTTGCAGACGTTCTGCGCCGTTGTCGTCAATAATCATCCTTGAAGCAATAGCGTCATTGACTCGAAGCGCCAATCTACCATTTAATTGTGCTTTAATGTTTGTTGGGACGAGGTCAGCTGATGGCCGCTGCGTACAAAGTACCAAGTGTATGCCTCTACTCCGACCTGCTTGTGCTATTTTTCGAATCGGAGTATAAAAATCGTTCTTTTCCTGCCTACTTGAAAGTTGGTCAGTTAAATCTGCAAACTCGTCCACAATAACTATAAGCGGAGCTAGTTTAAGGTCAGCGGTCTGGTTATAAGCATCAATATCACGCTTCCTTGCATTTATCAGAAGTTCACCACGTCGTTCGGACTCGCTGTAAATGAAGCTTTTAAAGAGTTCTGTCATTTCCTCTGCATCATCAAATACTC
>DAITPX010000004.1:18848-21635 GCA_036833365.1 Clostridia bacterium
AATATAGTGCTTGCCGGTCGGCACCGTTTTGACATCAAATACTCTGCCTTCGACAAGTTGAGGTAAACCCTCAAAATACACAAAGTCTTCTCGTTTTGAGGACGACAAGAGAATCTGACAGTCGTCAGAATGAGGGTGTGTTTTGAGTATTGAGCAGAGCAATGTATAGAGGAACACGGATTTCCCTGACCCCGTGCTGCCCCCTACCAATAAATGAGGCAACTCTTTTAGATTTTTGAAAATATCTTTTCCATCTGGTGTCCTTCCAAGTGGGAAAAATAATTGTTCTTTAGAAGACACAACGGGTATGCTGTCGCGAATATCAGAAAATAATACCGTATCTCTATTAGTACGCGGAACATCAAGGAAAGTATCCGAATTGGAATCTGTCTGAACTAAGACTCCGTTTCTGCGCATTTCTCGACCGATATCTTCAAGTCGGTCGCGCAGAACAGATATTCGTTGCCCACGGGATAACTTGAATGGAAACCTTATAATGCTGGAACCAATGATTGCTTTAGAGGGTTCGCACTCGGCAATTTGAATGCCGTAGCCATCACAAGACCGCTTAAAATCATTAGCAAGTTTAGTGATTTCCTCCGGCTTTTCTGTTTCATTTACTTGCTGCGTAGTAAGGGGTGAATCAATCATTTCTACTTCATTTTGCGATTGTCGTATTTCTTCTATTGTGTCAGACATGGCGTTTCCCCGCGATGAATCGAGTTGTTGTGTTTCGTTTCCTTGCGTAACAGGACTTTCCGTAAAATCATCACTTGATGAAAAACCCTCAGAATTAGGAATGTCATTTGATGTATCAAAGTCAGGATTGTTCCAGTCTGTTGTTGATTGGGTTGTGGTCTCAAAAATATACTCTTGAATGTCGTTGGTCGTTAACGTTATATAGTCAATTTCGCAGTCCATATACGCCTCATGTTTACAGTAAACAGGGAACTGAGGGGTCGGTTCACCTAGTTTAACGTGAACAAGCAGACCCCTAACAACAATATTTAAGGCGGTTGAACTGTTTCTACCGAATAGTATCTTGAAAATAGAATCCCATTTTTGTTGCCATTCGTGATCATGCAGTTCTCTAAAGCATTCTGATACAATTTGGAATTTAAGAACTTCTTTACGCGCCGAAGTAAACATGTTTTCGGAATGGCCGTCAAACATGTCACGAATCATCAGAATTACTGAAACGATTTGGTCGGCAGCATGTCCTACAAGTACCCTCTCACCGCCTTCAATCACCTCAACACGAGCATCGGGAGATTCATCGCGTGTTTTTACCTCAATAGGTTCGATATAGAGGGTATTGCAACTCTCATCGTAACGAAGGCCAATTAAATCTGCTCTGTCATCGCTATCAACAATATTATTGTCTCTCAACCACAGACGGGCATCGTGGGTGTCTAAAGAAGCCACGAGAGAATTTGGGTGTTTCTGTGAATAGTATTTTGCCGTGAAAACAGTGCCAATCAACCCTTTTCGGCGATTATCAATGGCTACACTGTCGCTACCATTACGTGGTATGCTTATTAAACCATCAGACGAAATGTGTCCGAAGTCAGTCAGGATCTTTTTCAATACTTCGCGCTGTGGATACAGATTGTACTTTCTTAACAATGCCATGTATTGTTCAAGAATGCGTGAATTCTCGGAAGCCCATATCCCGACTGTGCGATGTCCATAACGTTTTTCTCCGATAGGGATGGTCTCTACTGGAATGTAATTGTTTATGGTGCGGTCAGCGGCAACAAGCCAAACTGTTTGTTTTTCCTTTACAGTGGTAAGCAAAGCCCTGATGTCAGCATCCGGGTTATAAGTCGGACGTGGTGTTCTATTAAAACTTGTTAGGTCAGCTGTTCGCATCAACTTGTGATAGTCGCCAATGATACCTGACTCCATATCTGTTGACGGGAATATCTCTCCGCGATGGGTAAGGGTGTCGTAATCATAATCATAAGTAACGACAAGCGGATTGATATACAATTGTTGTGTTGTAGGTCCATGTTCGATACTATACGAAGACTGGTCAAAATAAAAAGCAACATGAACAGGGCGCTCTGTAAGTTCGGTTTTGATGTCCTGAAGATTGTCGACATTACGAATGCTCACCAGCAGTCTACCTTGTCGGATAAATTCGCCGATTTCATAATCCTTGGAATCGTATTCCAACTTAGCCAATTCAGTGTTACCGTTTTGACCGTGAGTAAGGAATATCGTATATACAACTTTTCCTCCTGTGTTCTTTTGTAAATAGTCCTTTAAAGATCTCAGCACGTTGGCGTTACTCGGGGCATCCACGGTACATATTCGGACTTCCTTCTGCGTATAAGGAGCAAATGCAAGCCAGCGCGAGAGAATTTCCTCTACACATTCAATGCCATCGCTTCCAAGATAGCGATTTGTCTTATTCTCAAAGGTAGGCAACATCTCTATTGCACCGGAACAAGGTAGTTCTACATTTGTATTGTCTGTTGTGATAGAGTTGTCCACAACAAGGAAGTTTAGTACTTGTGGCAAATCAGTAAAAACCGTTGCAAGGTTTTCTGCATCTTTTTCATCGAACTCGTCGTTTTTATCAATTGACTTAAACACTTCGTAATATCGCCAAAGAAACAGTGGATGCAAAGGCATAAGAATACCTTTCCATTCTGACGGTGTCTTAATGTAGAGCACATCAAGTAAAAGCAGCGAACGCGCTACAGAGCGCGTCACATTGTGACTTATCGTATGCATTATGGGTTCGTTGTTATTAAATATGCGCAGCAACTCAGTCCATTT
>DAITPX010000005.1:0-695 GCA_036833365.1 Clostridia bacterium
AAATACATTAATTTAAGGATGGTGCAATTCTAGTGGACAACTATGTAATAGAAATGTTGAACATTACCAAGGAATTTCCCGGAATAATTGCAAACGACGACATCACCCTGCGGCTCAAAAAAGGCGAAATACACGCCCTTTTGGGCGAAAACGGCGCGGGAAAATCCACTCTGATGAGCGTGCTGTTCGGGCTGTACCAAGCGGAAAGGGGAACGATAAAAAAAGACGGACAAGTGGTCGAAATCCGAGACCCGAACGACGCCAACGCCTTAGGGATAGGCATGGTTCACCAGCATTTCAAGCTCGTCGAGGTTTTCACGGTGCTCGACAATATAATTTTAGGTAAAGAACCCGCAAAAGCCGGGTTTATCGACCGCAAGAGTGCGCGGGAAAAAATTTTGAAGCTTTCCGAACAATACGGGCTCAACGTCGATCCCGACGCGTTTGTCGAGGACATATCGGTGGGCATGCAACAGCGCGTCGAAATTTTAAAAACTCTTTACCGCGACAACGACATACTTATTTTCGACGAGCCTACGGCGGTGCTTACCCCGCAGGAAATCGACGAGCTTATGAACATTATGCGCGGGTTTGCAAAAGAAGGCAAGTCGATTTTGTTTATCACGCACAAGCTTAACGAAATTATGGCGGTGGCCGACAGGTGCACCGTTTTGCGCAAGGGAAAATGCGTAGGC
>DAITPX010000005.1:747-21538 GCA_036833365.1 Clostridia bacterium
GGTGAGGCGCGAGGTTCAATTAAAAGTCAAAAAAGGCCCGTCGCGTCCGGAGGACGTCGTGCTTTCGGTAGAAAACCTGACCGTGCCCAGTAAGTTGCACAAAAATAACGCCGTTAAGGACGCGACCGTAAAGGTGCGCCGCGGCGAAATTGTCTGCATCGCGGGCATAGAGGGCAACGGACAAAGCGAATTTGTTTTGGCGCTTACGGGGATAGAAAAAGTTTCCAAAGGAAAAATCACGTTTAAGGGCGCCGACATAACCAATGCATCGATACGAAACCGGAGCCAGGAGGGCATGAGCCATATCCCCGCCGACAGGCACAAATACGGATTGATTTTGGATTTTTCGCTGGAAGAAAACCTGGTGCTCCAAAGGTATTGGCAGCCGGAGTTCCAAAACAAGGGCTTTATCAGGCACGACGCGGTCAGGGAGTATGCGGACAAGCTCATAAAGCAATACGACATTCGCTCCGGTCAGGGTGCCGTTACGCGTATGCGCAGCATGTCGGGCGGCAACCAGCAAAAAACTATCGTCGCAAGGGAAATCGACAAGGACCCCGACCTGCTCGTGGCGGTTCAGCCCACGAGAGGCCTCGATGTGGGAGCGATAGAGTACATTCACAATCAGCTTGTTTCCGAGCGTGACAGAGGGAAAGCGGTTTTATTGGTGTCGCTTGAGCTTGACGAAGTAATGAATGTTTCGGACAGGATTTACGTTATGTACGAAGGTGAAATCGTCGGCGAGTTCAACGCAAAAGACGTTACGGTGGAGGAACTCGGGCTTTATATGGCGGGCGCGAAAAGACAGGAGGTTGCAAATGACAAAATCGAAGAATTTGTTTAAAAAAATCGGCGGTTGGTTTAAAAGCTTCGGGCGCTGGTGCAAAAGCCTGTTTGTTTCTATCGAAGGAAAAGAGCCCCGCTTGAAAGTTTTTTTCAAAGGAATCGGGCATTGGTTCAAAAGCCTCTTCGTGGCAACCGGAGGCAAAGAGCCGCGTTTGCGCACGCTCGCGAAAACCGACAGCTTTACCGCGGTTTTGTCATCCGTCGTTTCTATTTTAATAGGTATACTTTTTGGGGCGGTTTTGTTGTTTATCCTGAAACCCGAAAGCGCCCTGTGGGGGCTGTTTTCAATGCTCACAAAAGGGTTTACAAGCTCGGCGACCTTTGCCGAGGTTTTGTATTCCTCAACTCCGCTTATCATGACGGGCCTTTCGATAGGTTTCGCGTTTAAAACGGGGCTTTTCAATATCGGCGCGTCCGGTCAGTACCTTATGGGCGGCTTTTTCGCCCTCTACGGCGGTATAGTTTTACAGTTACCTTGGTGGGTGTGCCTGCTTTTGGCAATGGCGGGCGGCGCGATAATGGGCGCAATACCGGGCATATTCAAAGCGCTTCTTAATGTCAACGAGGTCATCACCTGCATAATGTTCAACTGGATAGGATTATTTGCCGTCAACCTTGCCGCATCCAATTCAAAAATGCTTCCGGTAGATTTCGGCGGTGTTCAATCCGACCGCACGGTCAAGCTTCTTACGGTTAACCCCGACGCGGTTATTCCGCGCTTAGGGCTGGACAAATTGTTCGGCACGTCTTATATGAATATCGGTATCGCGCTTGCGATTATTATTGCGGTTATCATCTATATCGTGCTTAACAAAACGGCCTTCGGTTACGAACTCAAGGCGTGCGGCTTCAACAAAAATTCCGCAAAATACGCGGGCATAAAGGAAAAACGCTCTATAATTTTGTCTATGCTGATTGCGGGCGGGCTTGCGGGCATCGGCGGCGGGTTTTACTACCTTTCAGGCGTCAGCGAGTATCAAATCGCCAAAGTTTTGCAGGCTATGGGCTTCAACGGAATCCCTGTCGCTCTGTTGGCTTCGTCAAATCCTATAGGGATTATATTCAGCGCGCTGTTCGTTTCCTACATTCAGGTAGGGGGTAACGCGATGCAGCCTGAGTTTGCCAAAGAAGTAATTGACATTATTATTGCCGTCATTATTTACCTCAGCGCCTTCGCCCTGTTGTTTAGAAATATTATCGGCAAAGCGATAAAAAACAAAATGGAAGAACGCGAGCTTAAGGAAGCGCTTTCGGCTCAGCAAAGCATGAACGCGGGAGACGGCGGCGCTGGAATTTTGCCCGGCAAGGGGGAGGAATAAAAAAATGTTAGGTTGGAATATTTTTGCCGATTTAATCAGCGGTACGATTTTATTTGCGGTTCCTTTGCTTTTGGTAGCGTTGGGCGGAATGTTCTCCGAGCGCAGCGGGACAATAAATATAGCCCTCGAGGGTATTATGATTATCGGGGCTTTGGCGGGCAGCCTGTTTTTGCGCGCCGTTAATATGTCAATTCAGGGCGTCCCCGGCAATCCGCAGCTCATTATGCTGGCCGCGATTTTGTTTTCGGGCCTTGTGGGCGGGCTGTTTTCACTGTTGCTCGCCTTTGCGGCGATAAACCTCAAAGCCGACCAGACGATCGGCGGCACGGCGCTCAACATGATTGCGCCCGCGTTTGCAGTCGTTTTGGCGTGGACTATTCAGGGCCAAGGCCAAACCACGATTTACCTTCCGAACTGGCTTGCGATAAAACCCGAAAATTTCGGGCTTGTCGCCAGCGAAGCCCCGGGCTTTTTTGAAAGGGTAATTTTCAAAAGCTTTTATCTGACCACGCCTATAGCCATTTTGATTTTAATTGCGTCGGTTATTATCTACAGCCGTACGCGTTTCGGGCTGCGCCTGCGTTCCTGCGGCGAGCATCCCCAGGCGGCGGACAGCCTCGGCATCAACGTCTACAAAATGCGTTATATCGGTGTCGCTATTTCTGGAGTACTTGCGGGTATCGGCGGATTGGCGTTCACCGTCGCCGCGGGTTCGGGTTTTCAGTCTGACGTCGCAGGCTACGGCTTCTTGGGACTTGCCGTTATGATTTTCGGCAACTGGAAGCCCCTTAGGATATTTTTTGCCGCACTGTTCTTCGCGCTATTCAAAACGCTTTCGGGGCTTGCGAGCAGTATTCCGTTTTTGCCCAGTTTCGAGGGCATTAAGAACGCGCAGTATATCTATCTGATGCTGCCATATATCGTTACGATGGTGGTTTTGGCGCTTACTAGTAAAACCTCGAGAGCGCCCAAAGCCGAGGGAATTCCATACGATAAAGGTTTGAGATAATTTTAAAAACTATTTATTTAAATAAAAAACTCCGTGTATTAAACGGAGTTTTTATTTTGGACTTTTTCAAGCGTTAAAACCATAAGCAAATTCATAATTGAGGTTGACTGCACGCGATTAATATGTTATTATTTCAACCATTACGTTTAAGAGAAAGGAGGGGTACCGATGACCGAAAGAATCCAAAAAACGCTGGAATTTTTAAAGCGGAAACTTATTATCGACTACGACAAGGATTTTATGCCCAAGGAACAAATGGCCTACCGCTACGAGCATTCGCTCAGGGTGGCTAAGCACGGGCAGGCGATAGCCCGCGCCGAAAGCATGAATGAGGAGGCGCTCGTCGTTGCATGCCTGTTGCACGACGTAGGCTACTGCCTTTTTGAAAAGAATGAGGACGGGGACTATCACGGCTGGAAATCCGAAGAAGTTTCTCGGCAATTCGTCAAGGATTTGGGGTTCGACGAAAAAACAGCAGCCGACATTTTGACGGGAATCGCGTCGCACGACTCGGGCGAAACTAATTTTCCCTGCGAGAAAAACGCCTTTACCGAAAGCGTCGGAGATTGCGACAACATCGACCGCTTTGATGTTTTTAGAATTTACGACACCCTGCATTACGAAAATTTTCGTGACAAAACTCTCGACGACCAAAAACAAACTGTACAAAAGCGCCTTAAACGCCTGGAAAAACTCAAGGACATAGACTTCGCCACACCGACGGCAAAAAAGCTTTGGCTGGACATGCTCGGTTTTCAGATTTTATTTTATACTCGTTTGTCGTGCCAGCTTAACGCCCAAATCGAATAATTATTATTCCTATTAAACAAAATAAGGGTTGAAGGCTTGTTTTTTATGTGTTAAAATGTTGGCGGGAGGATGGGTTATGAAACTTTTAGGTAATATTCTATGGTTTATTTTCGCGGGGCTGTGGTCGGCAGTCGGCTTTTTCCTTGCGGGCATTTTGTGGTGTATAACGATAATCGGAATCCCGTTCGGCAAGCAATGCTTCAAAATCGCGGGACTTATGCTGGCGCCTTTCGGCAAAGAGGTAAGGACTAACTTCGGCGCGCACCCGATCGCCAACGTCATCTGGATAATATTATTCGGCTGGGAAATGGCGATAGGTTTTCTCATTTCTGGTATAGTGTTGTGTATAACGATAATAGGAATTCCATTCGGCAAGCAGTGCTTCAAATTGACTGCTTTGGCGCTGATTCCTTTCGGTGCGAGTATTTATTAATTTATATTAACTGAATTTCTCCTTGGCGGCGCGGCATTTGATTGCGCCGCCGCTTTTTTACACTTACATAATTGTGACAAAATACGATAAAATCGCCAAAATTTCATTTTTTCTAAAAATGTAAAACTTTTGTAAAATTATAGACAATATAGATCGATTTGTTAATAAAAACTTTGCCTTTTGGTATTGATTACGCGTAAATAGTATGATAAAATAATTCAAGCGTGCGGGTAATATGTCCAAATACTTACTGCGGCAAGGCGTTAAATTTTACTACGGAGAAGATATGGATACGGCAATCTGTGCGACGTTTGACAATTTTACGGTGCGTCTGGCAAAAAATACCGAGGAAATAGAAAAAGCTCAAAAGCTCAGGTACGAACATTTACTTTTAGAATTCAACAAAAACCACAGCGGCATGACGACGGATTGCTCCGAGCAGGACGCGTTTTGCGACCACCTGATCGTGACGGATGTTGACGAAAGGGTCGTGGGCACATACAGGCTGCTTACTTCGGAACGGGTAAAAAAACTCAAAATTCCGTTTTGCTGCGAGGGAGAATTTGATTTGGCAAAGCTATGCCAAAAAGAAAACGTCTTGGAAATCGGGCGCGCGGTGGTGCACCCCGATTACCGCAACGCCGGCGTGTTCAGGCTGCTTTGGACAGGCATTATGGATTACTGCAAAAAATTCGGCATAGAATATTTATTCGGCACGGCAAGCTACCACGGCACGGACCCGTCACTTTACAAAAACTCTTTTTCAAACCTCTACTTCGATTCGAGGCTGGACGAAAGCCTGGACTGCCCCGCGCTGGAGCCGTCCTTAGGGCTCGGCGTGTTGCCGCAAGACAAAATCGATCTGAAAGCGGCGCGCTCCGAAACCCCGTCGCTTATACGCGCATATATAGCAATCGGGGCAAAGGCCGCGAGCAGCGCTTTCATAGATTATTGGTTCAACTGCATAGACATATTGACGGTCGTCGACCTGAAGCGCCTTGTCAAGCCCGTTTTGAAAAGAATGTTTGGGATTGATTTTTAATATTATTGTTACATAGGAGAGGAATTATGAGTACACGTTATTTTTGCGATACCGATTGCGAGCTTTGGTACACCGACATCGATGAACTGAAAGTCGGGGTAATACGAATGCCCTACGTTTTGGACGGCAAGGAATATTACTACGATTTCGGCGAAAAAACCGATTTCGAGCATTTTTACAAACGCCTGCGCGAAGGCGCCACCCCTACGACTTCGGCGCTCAACGAATACGATTACGTCAACTATTTTGAGCCTGTTTTCGCCAATGGAGAGGACATTTTTTACATAGCCTTTTCGTCCCAAATGTCAGCCACGTTCGAGTTTATGCACACCGCCGTGGCTAAGCTTAAAGAAAAATACCCTCAAAGGAAATTCACTTATTTCGACACCAAATCCATATCCATGGGTGCGGGAATTCAGGTTTATTACGCCATGAAACTGCGAAACAGAGGAGCGAGCGATGAGGAAGTCCTGGCGTTTTTGCAGGATTTTACAAACAAAAATTGCACGTATTTTTGCGTGGACAGCTTGCAGCACCTTTACCGCGGCGGCAGATTGTCGGGTTTTGCGGCGGCGGTCGGCGGGGTTTTGAATCTCAAACCCGTCATAAAAGTCGACGAAAGCGGCAAGCTCAAGGTTTGCGCCAAAGCCAAAGGCCAAAGCCAGGCGATAAAGTACCTCGCCAACGTCGTCAAAGAAAAAGCCGACAACCTCGACAAATACGATATTTGGATTTTGCAGGCCGATTGCATGGACAGGGCCGAAAAGCTCCGCGAAGCAATTTTGGAAGTTACAAACGGCAAAGCCAATATCCGTACGGTCATTATCGGGCCGGTTATCGGGGCGCATTGCGGTGCGGGCACTTTGGGCGTCATTTTCCCCAGCACATCTCGCTGACTTAAATTTAAATAAAATTCTTCAAAAACGGCAAAAGCCGTTTTTTTGTTTTTATAACACTATCGTTGAAATAACAGCGTACTTATGATAAAATAATTTTGAAATAAGCTTTGTTCAAAACGTGCAAATTAATTAAATAGCTTTGTTTCCGCTTAATAATTAAGGCAATAATTTATAAATCCTAAAATTCAGACTAATTCGGAGAGAAAAAAATATGATTCTCAAAGTCAAGCAAAATACTCTTAAGCTGGTCTTGCGAATACTCAACAACAAAGAAAGCACCGTTCCCGTCATCGCCGTGCCGCCGCAAAAAGACCGCGTGCTGGAGCAAAACCGCGGGACGCTTTTGCCGAGGTCGCTGCCCAAAAAAGAGGGTATCCCCGAGGACACGGTGGAAAATTTTTTCGCCGAAATAGATTCCGACCCGACAATTACGCCGCACACGGTTATCGTCGCCAAAAACGGCAAAATCGTCGCGGAAAAAAGCTATTCGCCCTATACGGCGAAATGCTGGAATACTACCTATTCCATGAGTAAAACTATCGTAGGAATGGCGGTAGGCTTGTTGATTTCCGAAGGCAAGCTCGCTTTGGATACAAAGTACCAGACTATATTCGAGCCCAATGTGCTGCTCCATAATTTCGCGCAAAAGGATATTACCGTGAAAAATCTTTTGACCATGACCGCAGGCGTGGAATTCAGCGAGGCGGGCTCCGTCACCTCCACAAACTGGGTAAAGGATTTTATGTCCGGGGGCATCAAATTCAAGCCGGGCAAGGAATTTATGTACGACAGTATGAATTCTTATATGCTTTCGGCGATAGTCAAAAAAGTCACGGGACAGGGGCTTGTCCAATACCTCACGCCGCGATTGTTCAAGCCGCTGGGTATAACGGATATTTTTTGGGAGCTTTGCCCCAAAGGCGTCGAAAAGGGCGGCTGGGGGCTTTATATACTGCCCGAAGACATGGTTAAGCTGGGGCTGCTTTTTTTGAATAAAGGCAATTGGCAGGGTAGGCAAATTCTTCCCGAAAAATGGGTGGAGGAAACGGTCACGACGCAGGTCAAGGTTCCCGAGTATATAGGCAAATATGGTTACGGCTATCAGATTTGGACGGGAGAAAATCCCAAAATGGCAATAATGAACGGCATGTTCGGGCAAAATATTTTTATTATGCGAGACACGGAAACTGTCATAGTCGAAACGGGTGGCAACAGCGACATGTTCCAGTCCAACAATATTTTCTCTTTGGTTGAAAAATATTTCGGCGCGTTTTCGGCTTACAAAAAGCCGATTGTCAAAAAGCAAAAATCTGCCGATGTTTTTGAGGGGGAAACGCTGGAAAAACTTTTGGACAAAACAATTTTTATAACCTCCATCACCTCGGAAAAAATCGGTTTTTTACCCACGTTTTTGCAGGTTATCCAAAACAACTACACCCAAGGCCTGGACAAAATGAAATTTGCCAAAAAAGGCGGGCATTACGTTTGTACTTTTTACGAGGGCGACTCGGTTCACGACATACCTTTTGATTTCCGCGAGCCAGTCGAAAGCACCGTGGCGGTGGGCGGCGAGAAATACGCTGTGGCCGCGCAGGGCATACAGGCTAAAAACGAGGACGGCGTGGAAGTTTTGAAGCTGAGGATAAACTTTTTAGAAATGGCGAGCGTGCGCGAAATCAAGATAATCCTTAACGGCAACCGCGTTAAAGCCAGGTTCATCGAGACTCCGGGGACGGACTTTTTGATAAAAATGCTGGTGCTTATGCCGGAAAAAATCCGCACCAATATACTTTTCAAATCCATTTTAAAACGGGTGAACCTGGATTATTTTTATTTCAGGCTTACCTCGGCGTTGGAGCCCGAGCTTGTCGGCACATTGGACCCCGAAAACGAAAACGACATTCTTTACGAATTTTTTTCCAGCAAAATCGACAGTCACCGGCAAAGCGGCGCGGAAGCCGAACTCAAATAATTTTCAAGGAAAACCGGTTAAAAAAAGACGGCGATAAACTGAAATGCACCCCAAAAGTTGGACATAAATAAGAAACATGTTAAACTGAAGGAGGTGCATTTTCATGCGCAAGAAAGGAACAAAGAACAGGCTATACAGTATGGAATTTAAGATAGCCGTTACTGAAGACATAAGAAGTAATCACATAGGTTACCGAGAAGCGGCACGAAAGTACGGGCTTGGTGATACAGGTGGTGCGGCGGACATGTTGCAACGCTGGGAACGGGTATACTTAGAAGAAGGCGCGGAGGGGTTGATGAAAGAACGGCGCGGACGAAGTGACGGCAACAAAATCGGCAGACCGCCGAAATTGGATAAAGCTATTGAGAAAGACCTCATCGCCGAAGTGCAGCGGCTTAGACTGGAGAATGCCTATTTAAAAAAATTACATGCCTTAGCTCTATCCAAAATCGAATCGGAGAACAAGACAAAGCCCGAATAGTGTCCTAGCTAAGGCATAACTATCCGTTTCGGGAAACATTAAAAGTCGCGGATATAGCGCGCAGTACATATTACTATCACCTGAAAACCGCAAGCAAACCGGACAAGTATGCTGCGGTAAAAGAGGCAATCCGTGAGATATGGGAAAGCGCAAACGGCAGATACGGCTACCGGCGAATACATGCTAAACTCAAACAAGCCGGGCATACGATCAATCATAAGACCGTGCAAAGGCTGATGAAAGTACTCGGGTTTAAGTGCATGGTGCGGATTAAGAAGTACAAGTCATACCGTGGTGAACAGGGCAGGCTTGTGCCAAATATCTTAAGTCGAAACTTCTACGCAAGCAAGCCCTATGAAAAGCTGGTAACGGATGTGACGGAGTTTAAGCTGAATGAAAAGAAGCTGTATCTTTCGACCTTGCAAGACCTATACAATGGGGAGATTGTGAGTTACAGCATAAGTGAGCATCCGAACCTCTATTTAGTTACCAGTATGCTGGAAAAGGCGTTTAAGACAATTCGCCACACCAAAGATATGCTGATCCATTCTGATCAAGGCTGGCACTACCAAATGAAACCGTACCAACGAATGCTTTTAGAAAAAAGAATCATACAAAGTATGTCGCGTAAAGGCAATTGTCTGGACAACGCCGTAATGGAAAACTTCTTCGGTCACTTAAAATCTGAACTTCTGTATATACAGAAGTTCACCTCAATGGAACACTTCGTAACCGAACTTCACAGCTACATCTATTGGTACAATCATGAAAGAATCAAGTTAAAGCTAAACGGCCTCTCCCCTGTAAATTACAGGATCAAAGCCGCTTAACCAAAATTATTCATTTTTCGTCCAACTTTTTGGAGTCACATCAAAACTACCGCCCGCTTTAATTTAAGAGTTTTATGTTCGCGTACCTAAAACTGCTTTTCGTTCTTATACTGAACCTTAAAATCGTCCTTGTCCGCTTCATACTTGGCTGTTAAAATATTTCTTAGCTCACGTTTATTTTTAATGCCCAGTTTGTCGAAAAGCCATTGGCGGGTGCGAGTTTTGTTTTGGAGCGTATCCTCTTTTACTTGCCCGTCCAGTATCATGTATTCGGTGAGCTGAGGTTTTGGCAGTTTGAGGCTGAAGTTTTCCGCGACGACGGGCTGTTTATCCGATTTGGGCAAAACGGTTAGGGTACCGTTTGTCTCAAAAATGGCGTAGGCTATATCGTCCAGGTCGAAATAATTTTTTCCGCGCGCCAGCCCGCAAAGCTCGTCGACGGTAAGCTTGCTTTCCTTGAGTATCTGATAGTCTATTTTGCCGTCGTTGATGATAATTTGAGGTTTGCCGTTGATTAGTTTTTTCATGCCAGCGCTTTTGCGGCTGAAGTGCGTAACGATAAAATCGAACAAAAAAAAGATGGCCATCGCAATCAGATAATGGTAAAACGGGTCGACGGTTTCGGTCGCCATTTCCGCCGCAATCGAACCGATGGTGATGCCTACGACATAGTCGAGGAAAGTCAGCTGCGCGATTTGCTTTTTGCCCAAAAGCTTCGCGATAACAAACAAATAAACGTAAGCGACCGCGGAAAAAATGATTACTTTCAAAATATCCGGCATTTTATGCCTCCTTATACGAAAATTATTGACCCTTTCCAGCAAACTAAACTCTACATTTGACGAGTACTTAAATTAAGGTCATTGTATGAAAAATTCAAAAAAATCCTCGCCTGCGGTTTTATATTCTTGCTTATGAAGCGGCGCTGTGATATAATCGAATTGAAATTTATTGCGGTAATTTTAATTTAAAAAAACAACATACCGTTTGAATGGTAAATCAAAAACCGCGCGTAAATTTCAAAATTAAAATTGTAACTTTGTTTTAACCCAGAGCGCGATTAAATCCGCACGCTATTTAAACTTAAAGTAAAAAGGAATCCGATAATGTCTAAAATAATCACCGATAAAGTCACTTGGGTGGGAAAAACCGACTGGGAGCTGAGAAAATTCCACGGCGACGAATTTTCCACGCACAGGGGCTCCTCCTACAATTCCTACCTCGTCCGCAGCGAAAAGACCGCGCTTATAGATACCGTCTGGTCGCCGTTTGACCGGGAATTCGTCACGCTGCTTAAGCAGGAAATCGACTTAAACAAAATCGACTATATAGTCGTCAACCACGGCGAAGTCGACCACAGCGGCGCTCTACCCGCACTGATGGGGGAGATTCCCAACATTCCGATTTATTGCACCGCAAACGCCGTAAAGTCGCTCAAGGGGCAGTATCACTGCGATTGGAATTTTAAAACGGTAAAAACCGGCGACAAGCTCGACCTGGGCGGCGCATCGCTCACTTTTATTGAAGCTGCCATGCTGCACTGGCCGGACACAATGTTTTCCTACCTCGACAGCGAAAAAATATTGTTCAGCAACGACGGCTTCGGCCAGCATTTTGCGTCGGAAACAATGTTTAACGATACCGTCGACGAGGGGCAGCTCAGCGAAGAGGCACTTAAGTATTACGCCAACATTCTTTCGCCTTTCAGCCCGTTAGTAACCAAAAAAATTCGTGAAATCAAAGGCATGAAATTGCCTATAGATATGATATGCCCGAGCCACGGGATTATCTGGAAAGTCAACCCTTCCCAAATCATCGACAAATACCTGCTTTGGGCGGACGCCTACCAGGAAAACCAAATTACCGTCCTCTACGATACGATGTGGAACGCCACGCGCAAGATGGCGGAAGCAATCGCTTACGGCATAACCCAGTCCGACAAATCCATAGCCGTAAAGCTTTTCAACACATCCAGAACCGACAAAACCGACATAGTCACCGAGGTTTTTCGTTCCCGCGCGGTACTTGTCGGCTCGCCTACGGTCAACAACGGCTACACCTATTCGGTTGCGGGCATTTTGGAGCTTTTGCGCGGGGTAAAGCTCAAGGGCAAGCTCGCCGCCTCCTTCGGCAGCTACGGCTGGAGCGGCGAGTCCGTCAAGCTTATTAACGAAGAACTGGTTAAAGCGGGCTTTATGCTCGCCGACGAAGGCATAAGGACGGCATGGGTTCCCGATGAGACTGAATATGCAAAGCTCGCCGATTACGGCAAGGCTTTTTATGCCAAACTTGCAAGCCGATAAAATTTTAATTACCTTGAGATTAAAAAACATATATTTTAAATTTAAAAAAGGAGGAACCTTAATATGAAAAAATACGTATGCCAAATTTGCGGTTACGTTTACGACGAAGCGGTGGGCGACCCCGGCAACGGAGTAGCCGCGGGCACAACGTGGGAAAACGTCCCCGAGGATTGGGTATGCCCCGATTGCGGAGTAGGCAAAGACCAGTTCGCACTTATGCAGTAAAAAAAGATTAAATCGGGCAACCGCAGGCTTTGCGAAAAGTTTGAGTCGTTTTCAAATCTATATCAAACGCA
This sequence comes from Clostridia bacterium, assembly GCA_036833365.1. GTDB lineage: Bacteria > Bacillota > Clostridia > Christensenellales > CAG-314 > JAQUSX01. The sequence goes on from DAITPX010000005.1 coordinate 12,988, forward strand.
GCAAAAGTCCTTAAAAAAAACAAAAGCCGAACGCGTTATGCATACGGCTTTTTATTTAGTTTTTAAAATCTTGTCTTTAAATCAATCGTTTAACCGTCGGTTTTATAAACAATCTTATTTATTATGTATTAAAAATAATAGTTCGCCACAATTATACTCACGCTGTGCTCGCCTATTCCGCCAATCCCGGGCGAACTTATTTCCGTGCCCACAGTCCCCAAATTATTCACAAAGACGGTGAACAGGTCGGCCGCAAACATCGACAGGTCTCGCCCGCCGACAAGAGGCTCCAGCATTTTTGTCAAAAGCTCTGTGTCCGCCTCACCAAGGCTTCCGAAAGTCAGGCCGGTGTTTTGCGCCTTGATTTGGCCGTCATTAAAACTCAACGCATAAACCGACTGAATCCTCAGCTCGTTAAAACCGATTATGCCGCTCATCCAGTCCGGAAGGCTTTGCTTATATTCGGTCAAATCCACCGACATAACGCACGACAGCGTGCCTCCGCTCAAAACAATTTGCTCGAACTCGGCGTAAGTCGAATAATATTTGTTCAGTGCAAGGTTTATAAGCGCCGCAGTTTCCTTGTCGGAAAAAGAGAGAAGTTTTTTTATTCCCGTTTCGTCGCTGGGGGTTTCGCCGGTAAGCACTCCCGCGACTAATGCCGCCGTTTCGCCGTCCGACAAACTTATGCCGAAAGCCGTTTCTATTTTCTGTTTCGCCGTCCCGACGTCCGTTTGCGCGGGCGCGTTGGTGATTAAAGCGTCGTCCGCTTTGCCCGCTTTGGAAAAAGCGTTCAAAAGCCGGTAAGCCGTTATGTCGCTGCCCTCCAAAACTTCGCCGAAAGTCGTTTCCCCGAGCGTGACGGCGTTTATGTCAAAATTGCCCAATTTTAATTTGTTGACGGGCACCACAAAGAAAACGACCGCAACCGCCCCGACGACAACGATTAATACAAAAGTAAAAAACCACGAAATAGCTTTTCCCAGACAGCCTTTCCTTTTCCCGCGGGCTGGTTTAGATTCGTTATCAGACATAATCAACCTCGAATTAATTTTGTTTTTTCTAATTTTACCATACAAAAGCGCTTATTACAATGATATTATTTAAAATTGACTTTATAATAGATTTATAGTAAAATTAAGTCATGTTTAAATTGCGCCCGCATCACATCTTATGTATCGGCTTTTATCAAGGAAAGGGCTACAGCGAGGGCTTTGTCAACAAAATGGACGAAATTACCTCGAGCCTAGCTAAAAACCCATCCCAAAACGTGCAAATCACCGCTTCCGCCGACAACCTCTGCGCCGCGTGCCCTCATTTCGACGGAAAAATATGCTCGTCGCAAAAAGCCCCCGTCTACGACGCCGCCGTAATGCGCCTGTGCGGGTTGAAAGAAGGGGTATACCGTTACGATTTTCTCCGCGCCCTAGCTGACACAAAAATCAACGCCGCGGGTAAGCTCTGCGAAGTATGCGGCGATTGCGAATGGCATTCCATATGCGGCAAAACAAAATAAATTAAAACTGATTTTTTCGGAATAATATTATTATATAAGCCGGCTTAAAATTTATAAAACTTATTCGGGGGTAATTTATGAAAAAATTGATGCTCGACTACAACGGCAGAAAGCCTTTGGCTGCGACGGTCATGGCGGCGGTAACGGCGGCGATCTGTCTAGTATCTATAGTCGCAAGCATTTTGTCGTATTCGATAACTCATTCGCTTGAAGAATACTCAAGCTGGAACTTTATAAGCGGCAGAAGCTTGTTTGTCGAATTCGTCGTTTTTTTGCTTATGACGATATTTATTTTTACTCAGGCCAAACGCGAAACCAAATGGCTGGCCCTTCCAGTTTTCATTCTGACCGTTGTAATGTATTTGAAGCTAAGGTCAATCGGATTTAGTTTCCTGTTCAGTTTGAGGGATATGCAGTACGGTTTAATGCAGCCGCTTTATGCCCTGAATTTGCTGCTGTTTTACCTCAGGACGTTTTTGCTGTTTTTGGCGCCTTTCCTAACGGCTCTAGCGGTCTATGGGCTAACCCTCAATAAAAAGCCGGTATATATTTTTTCGGGTATTTCGATATTCGTGTCCGCCGTGTCCTCGGTTGTCAACTTTGTGTTTTACGCGCAATTTTTCAGGAGCGCCGTAGAAACGCATTACGGGGGACTGATAGTCTTGTTCGCGCTTACGCTTTTGGGCGAAGCCGCGATGAACGTCACATATATTCTTTTGATGAACGCCCTGAGCCCCCAAAAGGTTGAAATCAAATACCGCCCCGGCAGCGGGTACGGAATGCCGCGCCGCATAAACGCGCCCCAAAGCGGGCCCGAGCAAACTCAAAAACCTGACGGCGCAACCAAACAAACGCAAAAGTCTGAAGCCATGGCCCGCGACGCGTCCTCGCGTTTGGCGGAGCTCAAAAAACTTTTGGACCAAAACCTGATAACCCCCGAAGAATACGAAAAAAAGCGCTCGAGGTTGTTGGAAGAAATTTGAGAAAACTTTTCGTTTAGGCTCGGCATAGAAGTCACGTTTTCCGATTAACGGGTTTAGCGACGCATTGGATTTTTAAATAGTATTAAAAAAGGATAAAAAAGGCAGCCGTCTATTCAAATTCCATCGTTGACACGGGCGCCTTTTTGTCATATAATTTGACTTAGACTTATTTGCGGAGGCATCCATTGATGAAAAGCATACTGGCCGTCAGCTATCATGACAAAACTCCCGTCGCGGCGTCGGCCGCGTCGATTGCGTCGGGTGCGCTTTATTTAGCATGCGCCGTTTTATCGCTGCTGAGCTCGAACGGCGCCGTTTTTTCCTTGGGCGCCGCCGCTTTGTTAGCGGCCTGCCTCGCCTTTGCGGGCTTGGGTGCGCTGCTCCTTACCGTCGCAAAATACGACCAAAAATGGGCTTGCATACCGCTTTTGCTGTCCGCGGCGTCCTCCGCGGCGTTTGTTGCGGGGAATATTTTAAGCACCGTCGCTTCTGCGGGGGAAAGTCCTTTGACCATAATGTCGGGTATCGTCGGTGCGCTTTTCAGCCTGGTTATTCTGGCTTTGGCAATACTGTTGATTTTGGCTCTTTTGGGTAAATATTTTTCCAAAAAGCTTCCTTTGATTTTATGCTGCGCCGCCGCCGCGCTGACGCTTGCCGACCTCATGCTTGCGCTTATCCTGGGCGCAAACCAAATTCAAACCGTAATATTTTTCCTCGCCGGTCTAGCCGCCGCCGCGTCCTTTGCGCTAGTATTGATGTCGATGCAGCCCGGGGAATACATTATCGTCAAATTGCCCGCGAGCGGCCCTTTGTTCGGGCGTGAAGCCTCGAACCGAATTTGTCCTTCCTGCGGCAAAAAGGCGGGCGCGGGCGTTCAGTTTTGCAAATTTTGCGGGACGAAACTAAATGAGGCGCAAACGCCCGTAAAAATTTGTCCCGACTGCTCTTACAAGGCCGGCAGCGCCGAAATGGAATACTGCGTCAAATGCGGCGCAAGGCTTATCGAAAGCCTGCCGCAAGAAGAGGCGCCGGACACGATTGAAATCGCGTCTGTTAAGCTGCCGCAAAACGCGGGCGCGTTTCACGCTGAAAAAGCCGCCGCCTCGGCCTCTCAATCGGCGCCCCTGGTTCAGTCTATCCTGCCCTCCGCCCCCGAGGTTACTCCCGAGCAAGCCGCGGCAAGGATGGAAAAACTTTTCGACCTTCTCGGCAAAGGGATAATAACGCAGGACGAATACGACCAAAAGCGCACCGAACTGATAAAGTATCTGTAATTAAAAATTTGTAAACGATAATATGTCGAATTTTGACGGCTTCGTCAAAAAGCATTAAACTAAGTAGTATAATAAATAATACGGGTTGTCCCTTTAGTACAAGCTTGGCATCCTGAATGTACGCTCACGTTTTACGGTAAGCGCAAGGTATAATATCTCATTATCTGTGCCGCAAAAGCGCCTTGTCGCAAGCAGTTTGCGCTTAAAATAAAAGTGATTTGTATTTTGGCGGGCATTTCCGCCAAGGCAAATCTAAAAATATTTAGTTAGGAGGGTTGTAACAAAATGAGAAAATTTCTTTCAGGCTTAGGAGGGATTGCCGCTTTCATTACGGTGCTTGCTTACGCGCTCTATTACATCAACATGAAGTTTGCGTTTTTGCCCGTCGACATCAACACAATTATCGGTTATATAATGCAATGGGGCGCTTTAATCGTCGTAGCAATAACCGGCCTTGAGTTTGTTTGGGTAAAAGGCGCGGGCGTCTTACTTATTATCGCTTACCTGGCGCTGGTTGCGTTGGTCGTCGTGTTCATGTTTTTCCCGACTTTAGCGGGAACTTTGATTCCGTAAAAACACGAATAACATTCATGCAAAACCTCCGAAAACCCGACGAACGTCGGGTTTTCCATTACACTTTTTTGGCAAATAAAATATAGAATGTAATAGGGGGTTTTCGCTTGACAATCGTATTGGGGCTGATTATAGTTATCTTACTATGACCACTCAAAAGACGGCGCAAACCAAAGCGCCGAAAATAAAAAAAACCATGACTGAGGGTAGTATTTGGAAAAAAATACTGCTCTTTGCCATTCCTATCATGTTCAGCAATATTCTCAACCAGCTTTTCAACGCTTTCGACGGGATTATTGTGGGGCAGTACATAGGGCACGAGGCGCTCGCCGCCGTGGGAGCCAACAATTCCATAATTAACATCATGCTCTGCCTGTTTTTGGGCTTGGGCGTCGGGGGCGGCGTAATAGTTTCACAGTATTACGGCGCCAAAGACAGCGAAAACGTCCGCCGCTCGGTGCAAACCATTATGATAATGGCGCTGGCTAGCGGTATCGTGTTGACTGTTGCGGGCTACTTTCTCGCCCGCCCGATTTTGCAGTTGCTTTCCACACCCGAGGACGTAATAGACCTTTCGACTGAGTACCTCCAAATCTATTTCGTGGGGGTTACCGCGGTTATTATCTACAACATCGGCGCGGGGGTCTTGCGCGCGACGGGCAATTCGCTCATGCCATCGCTGTACCTTCTCATTACGTGTATAGCCGACATGGGGCTCAATGTGTGGTTCGTAGTGGGGCTTAACATGGGCGTCGCGGGCGCGGCGTGGTCTACCGTTATGGCCTACGGCGCGGCGGCTCTGTGCGTCATCTTGCAGCTCGCGTTTTCGCGCGGGCCTTACAGGCTGACCCTCCGCCATCTTGTGTTTGACAAAGAGATTTTGAAAAAAATCGTAAAAATAGGGCTTCCCGTAGGTCTTCAGTCAGGCATGTACTCTTTCGCCAACATTTTGATTCAGGCAAACCTCGGCAAATTCGATTCCGTCGTTATGGCGGGGTGGGTGGCGGCGAATAAGGTTGATACCTTCTCCTTCGCTCCCGTTTCGGCGTTCGGCGTGGCTTTCAACACTTTTACGGGGCAAAACTACGGCGCGCGAAAATACGACCGCATCAAAAAAGGCATGGTTATTTCAATTATTATGGCCGAGATTGCGGCGGTCGTCATGATGACGCCTCTACTTATTTTTTCCAAGCAGGCCATAAGCCTTTTCAATTCCAATCCGCAGGTTATTAAGTACGGCCGCCAAATAATGTTTATGGTCATTCCCGTCTACACCGTTTTCGGGCTCTCAGAGGTGCTCTCGGGTGCGCTCAAGGGTATAGGGCGTACGGTTATTTCGGCGGTTATGAGCTTTACGGGCATACTCGTCATCCGCGTCATTTGGCTCTATGTCGTCTTGCCGCATTACCAAACCACGACGGTGCTCTTTTTTGTTCATCCCGTATCGTGGATAGTGACGGCGGTGCTTTTCGTTTTGTATTTTGCAATTATGCGTTGGGACAGGATTTTGGGCGTCAACAAGCCCGCGGCGGAGCTTACCGCCGAGCAGGAAGCGCAGATTCAGGCGCAGTCTTTGCCCAACGAAATCGACTAAGGCGGGTAAAATAAAATGGTGGATGTCGAAAGAATAAATTTACTTGCCAAAAAAAGCCGCGAAACGGGGCTTACACCAGAGGAAAAGGAAGAACAGGCGAAGTTAAGAAAGGAATACGTCGAAGCCGTCAAGCGCAACCTTGCCGCACAGCTCGAAAATATCGTATTGACCGACGAAAATGGCGGGCCCAAGAAAAATAAGCATTGACAAACCGCTATTTTTCCGGTATGATTAAAAAAACAAAGTAAGGATTTAAACAGAAGGAATGAAAATTTAGTCTATGCAAATTTGAATAAAGGCAAAAACGGCATTTTTACGCCGCTTTTCCTGCGCCGCATAGATTGAATAACCAAAAAATATAAAATCTCAACCAAACTACGTTGGCGTAATTTTTACTCCAGCGTTTTTTTTGTTGTCAAGGAGCAGAAAAATGAACGTTACCAATTTAAAAATAAAATTGATTGAAAGCGGCCGCACGCTCGTCGAGGGGCTGACCTTCACTCTTAAAAAAGGCGACAAAGCGGTCATAATAGGCGAGGAGGGCAACGGCAAATCGACGCTCCTCAAGGCGATTTACGACAAATCATCGGTCGAAAGCTACGCCGTTATAGAAGGCGCCGTCAGGGCGGACGAAAAAATCGGCTATCTGCCGCAGGAACCGGATTTTCGCGGTACGGTGAGGGAATTTTTCCATGCGGGCACGGCGTTCGAACCCGCTCCTGCCGAAAAAGCGGATGTCGCTTCCGACTTGGGCTTGAGCTTAGGATTTTTCGATTCGGCACAGGACGTTTCCACGCTTTCGGGCGGCGAAAGGATAAAGATACAGATAGCCAAGCTTTTGCTAGAACGGTGCGACTTGTTGCTTCTGGACGAGCCCAGCAACGACGTCGACATTTCGGCGCTTATCTGGCTGGAGGATTTTCTTTCCCAAACCGAAATGCCAGTCTTGTTTGTTTCACACGACGAAACGCTTATCGAAAACACCGCCAATATGATAATCCATATGGAGCAGCTCCGCCGGAAAACCGTTTTCCGCGTGACGGTCAGCCGCACCGACTACCGCACTTATGTCGAAAGCCGCCTCTACGGAATCCAAAAGCAAACGCAGGTTGCGCAAAAGCAAAAGGAAAACTTCGACAAAAAGGTGCGCCGCTGGCGGGAGATTTACGAAAAAGTCCAAAAAGATTTGCGCAGCTGCTCGCGCCAAAACCCGTCGGGCGGCAGGCTTCTGAAAAAGAAAATGCACTCCGTCAAGGCGCAGGAACGAAAAAATGAAAAGGAAAAGGAAACCCTGACGGCGCTCCCCGATTTCGAGGAAGCTATAAAAGCCGCCTTTCCTCCAGCGAGCCTTCCATCGGGCAAAGTCGTGCTCGACCTCAGTCTCGGCACGCTCGGGATAGGCGGAAAAATCTTATCTGAAAACATCTCGCTCAAAATAACAGGAAACGCCAAGATTTGTATAGTAGGCGATAACGGCGCGGGCAAAACGACCCTATTAAAAATTATACTCGAGCGCTTAAAGCAAAATCCGTCGCTAAAGATTGCTTATATGCCCCAAAATTATCTCGACGCGCTGGATACGGATTTAAGCCCAGTTCAATATCTTTCCGACGGCACCAAGAAGGGAGAAACCGACGCCCGCACTCTCTTGGGCTGCATGAAATACCGAGAGGAAGAGATGGTATGCCCTTCGGGTTCGCTTTCAGGCGGGCAAAAGGCCAAGCTTGTCTACCTCAAGGCGGTGCTTTCGGGCTGCAACGTTTTGGTTTTGGACGAACCGACCCGCAATTTTTCGCCGCTTTCCACCCCCGTCATACGCTCGGCATTTTCCGAGTTCGGCGGCGCTATGATTTGCGTTTCCCATGACCGCAAGTTTATCGACGAGGTATGCGGTACCGTTTACCGCCTAACCCCCGACGGGCTCGTGCTGATTTGATTTAGCTCAAATCGGTCAAATAGGGAGCAAAAACATATTTAATGACACACTTAATGAGGAATGGCCTTAAATTTATAGCTTAACATAAAAATCGTTTGCGGTTTGATAATACTAATTAAAAAAAACGAGCGCCGAAACCGCGCCGATTAATTCAAAATCCTAAACAAATTAATGTATCGCCCGCGCCGCCTTATCAGTATTCTGCTACACGGCAAAACGCATATTTCTTTTGTGTGCAAAACCGAAGAAAAAACGTTTTAACGTTCGCCCGAAGCGGCGCGGTTCTTAAGGAATTAAAAATAAAATTTTTCGATTATTACTTGATACGGCGGTTATCTGCCGCCTTTTTATCTGCTGCGTCGTCCTATTCTTTCATAATCTGCTTAAAAATCTGATGTGTGCCCGTCGCGGCGAGGCCGCTTGCCAAGCCTATCATCACGGCGTGCACGACATTTTCCACGGCGAGCGACGTGGGTGCGACGTAGTAAAGCATAACGGAAACGCCCATACCCAAAAATCCTGAGATGACGGGAATGAATTTTTTGAACATGTCGTTGGATTTCGTAAGAAGCTTGATAAATTCCAAAATAAAGAACACGACGCAGGTAATAATCGGAACAGTTGCGGTTTGCATAAAAATCACTCCTCTTAACAATATAATATGTTCCGTCCCGC
>DAITPX010000006.1:0-18585 GCA_036833365.1 Clostridia bacterium
GCCTATCTCAACCTTCTGCCCCTTTTTGACCATGGGGCGCTGGTTTATGCAAGTGCCTTGGTTTGAGCGCACAAATTTCTTAAGCGGGTAGCCGTGCTCGTTGCCCTGCCTGTCCGCGACGGTTATTTCGTCGCCCACCACGCGCGTAACCGTGCCCGCGTGCTTCGAAATGACCATAACGCCGCTGTCGTAAGCGATTCGGTGCTCTATGCCCGTGGCCACAATGGGCTGTTCGGGCACCAGCAGCGGAACCGCCTGCCGCTGCATGTTCGAGCCCATAAGGGCCCTGTTGGTGTCGTCGTTTTCCAAAAACGGTATAAGGCTTGTCGCCACGGAAATAAGCTGTTTGGGGCTTACGTCCATATAGTCTACCATTTCGCGGGGGAACTCCGCTATATTTTCCCTTTGGCGGCAGGTAACGCGCTCGTCGACAAACCATCCCCCGTCGTCGAGTATTTCGTTTGCCTGCGCCACTATATACTTGTCCTCCTCGTCCGCGGGCAGGTAGTCCACTATGTCGGTGACTATGCGGTTGGCCTTATCCACCCTGCGGTAGGGGGATTCGATAAATCCGTATTCGTTTATGCGCGCGTAAGTGGCGAGCGAGGTGATAAGCCCGATGTTTTGGCCTTCGGGCGTCTCTATCGGGCACATTCTGCCGTAGTGCGAGTGGTGAACGTCGCGCACGTCGAAGGTCGCCCTGTCCCTGTTAAGCCCGCCGGGGCCCAGCGCCGACAGCTTGCGTTTGTGGGTGAGCTCGGCTATGGGGTTGGACTGGTCCATAAACTGCGACAATTGGCTGCTGCCGAAAAATTCTTTTATCGCGCTGGAAACGGGGCGCACGTTGATAAGGCTCTGCGGCGTGGCCTTGTCGATTTCCTGAATGGCCATGCGTTCGCGTATGACGCGCTCGAGCCTGGCGATTCCTATACGGAACTGGTTTTGCAATAGTTCTCCGACAGAACGTACGCGGCGGTTTCCCAGGTGGTCGATATTGTCCACGTTGCCCAGCCCGTATTTCAGGTTGAGGTTATACGAAACCGTGGCTATAATGTCCTCGCGGGTTATGTGTTTCGGGATAAGCAAATCCTTTCCCGCTTTGATCGCCTTGAGGGTTTCCTCTAAGGACAGTTTCTGCTCGAGGATTTTTTGCAGCTCTGCAAGGTTGGCGAATTCGTTTATTCCGCACCTCTGCTTAAAATCTACGTCGGCGTAAGCTTTGTCGATTTTCGGCATGTAATAGTTAAGGCTGACCACGCCGTTGCCGATTACCTTAACGCGCTTGCCCTCGGCTTCCACAAAAACCGCGTTGATTCCGCCGTGCTGGATTTTTTTTGCGGCCTCGGACGAAATGGTTTCGCCCTTTTTGACTATCGTTTCGCCGAACGCCTTTATTTCCTCGGCGGCGGTAAAGTTTTCTATCCTGTTGGCCAGCGAAAGCTTTTTGTTGAATTTATAACGCCCCACTCTGGCAAGGTCATAGCGCTTGCTGTCGAAAAGCAGGTCGTAAAGCTGTTTTTTTACCGATTCGTCGGTCGGAACCTCGCCGGGACGCAGGCGTTTGTAAAGCTCTACAAGCCCTTCCCTTTCCGATTTGGCGGCGTCCTTTTCGCAGGTTTTCAGTATCGTTTCGTCGTTGTCGAAAAGCTCCGCTATTTTGGCGTCGGTGCCGATGCCGATTGCGCGCAAAAGCACCGTTGCGGGAAGCTTTCTGTTCCGGTCGACGTGCACCGCCAAAATATTGTTTGTGCCGTCGTGCACAAACTCCAGCCACGCGCCGCGGTTGGGGATTACCGTCGTGTCGTATTGCATCACGCCGTTTTTGTCGCGGCTGCCCGCGGCGTAAACGCCCGGCGAACGCACAAGCTGCGAAACCACGACGCGCTCCGCGCCGTTAATGATAAAGCTGCCGGTATCGGTCATGAGCGGAAAATCGCCTATGAACACCTCGTTGTCTATCATTTCGCCCGTGTCCGTCCTGATAAGGCGCACCTTAAGCTTGAGCGGAGCGGCGTATGTAGCGTCCCGCTCGCGGCATTCCCTTTCGGAGTACTTGGATTTCGTCTCCAAGGTATGCTCCAAAAAATGAAGCTCGAAGTTGCCCGCAAAGTCCACAATAGGCGAAAAATCGTCGAAAACCTCCCTTATGCCTTCGTTGACAAAGGCATTGTAAGAGGCTTTTTGAACTTCGATTAGGTTGGGGACATCCAGAACTTCTTTGATTTTGGAAAAGGTTTTCCTTTCTCGTATACCGTATTTTGCAGTACGGATTTCTGTTGCCATATATTCACCCCACAATAAAATTTTTTTCGGGAATATGCAAAAACTCTTGCAAAGAAACGTAAAATAGTGTATATTACCGTCACAAGCAGCCCTAAAAACGGCGAAATTTTTGTCCCGAACTGAATTTTTCGGGAATATCGGGCTTTTCTGGGCGATAAATATGCACTAAACAATATAGCACAGGCTTTGTCAACGGTCAAGCCTTTTTTATTCGTCAAAAATAAAAGAAAAATATTATAAATTTTTTCATTTTTGATTTCAGGGATTATTGAACATTCGCAAGCGCCTCTCTTTAGGGGCGCGTTTGATTTTTGTTAAAAATTTTACAAAAAACCTGCATCTCGGCGCTTTCGTTCAAAATCTATCAAATAATGTTGTTATCCGACACGGGTATTTATTACAAAAACTATTAACTTGGAAGCGGTTTTTGCAGTAGGAATTTGCCGGCTCTAAATCCTTTGAGCTTCTATTAGCTTATCTGCAGTATTTGTGATTAACAAATTTATTTGAGAAGTTATCCCCCGAATTGGATTTTATTCGCCTTTTATTTCGGTTAAGAGTTAAGCCTATTATTGCGGTATAATATTACCAATAAACACCGCATTTGGAGCGGCGCGGCACAACCGCCGCTTACTTAGTCCCAACTCACCGAATCGCTCACGGTAAAGGCGCCCTCGGCGTCAGGTTATCCACGCGTCCGGGATTGGTATTAGAATATAAGGCGATACGCCATTTTAACGATTATTTTATTGACATGCAAGGGACTGTAGTAAAATTTCTGATTGAGAGGTTGGTTATGAACAAATTTTGAAAATTACGATTGTTTCTACCTGCGTTTTCGCGCTGGCGGACACGGTTTTGGGGCTTGTCGCCGTTATCCAAACCGACCGAAACAAGATGCTGACCTGCCGCGATTTAAAACTGACCGAGCTGCTCGACTCCGGCAATATCACCGAGGCGGCGTTCTATTTCGACATTCCCGAAACGATCGCCTTTTCCGACGCGGATTTGATAGCCAAAATCCTCGAAATTTTCAACGGGCTTATATTGGCAAAACGCCCGAAAACGGAATACGACGGTTTTGTCCCTCGTCATAAAAACAACAACCAAAACTTACGCCTTTGTTTTATACGGCAGCGTAATAGAATACGAAGGGCAATATTACGAGGCGAATAAAAACCTCAACGCCGCTTTTCAAAAAATTATCGGCGACGCTACCGAGCGCCACGGCACAACTCCTGCAAGGATATTTGAATAAAACGCCGCCAGGCTGTAAACGTCACCACCCGATTATTGCGAAATTAGTCACCGCTTCAAGTGTCATGAAAAAACCCCTATTTGTTGCATGTTTATGCACTGTCGAGGCCAATGACACTTCGTTTGCAGCAAGGAAATTATCAGGAATATGCGCCGCCTTTCGCGCGGCATAACAGCTATCTAGCTAATGTAATTTTTGAAACTCGGGCATTTTAACTTTAACATCTTAACGTCCATTTAACCGACTGCTCACCACCGCTTATCGCAACACGGGCATCAAATTGCAATTAAAACGCCGCGCACAAAAATGCCGCTTCATTTATGATTTTTCACATTAAAAACAGAAAAAACACTCCCCGCTCCATATTAAAAACAAAAACGCTTTCCTCCGCCCATACGCAAATTTGCATATAAAAAACAAAAATTAAACGCATTCATAAAAGCCGGGCGTTCCGCTTCCTAATTCCTAACAGAAAAAATATCGGCTCTCAAAGAAAACTTTGCAAATATAACGCATTTTTTTCACGTTTTTAAGGGGTTTTTACGCGTTTTTTGCGTGTTTTTTCCGTGACGGTTTTGTGATAATATTGTGTTATTTATACTTTATGTTTATTTTTAGATTGTTTCCAAAACAATATTTTTAGATTGTACATAACGGGCCGATGTGGTAAACTAACTGCAAAAGAGGTTTATTAAAAGCGGCCGGGGTAACAACCCGCGGCGCATCATAAAACATAAAAAAGAGGTAATTTTAAATGCGGCTGGATAAATTTTTGAAAGTATCGCGTATCTTGAAAAGGCGCGCCGTAGCCAACGAGGCGTGCGACAAAGGGCGCGTGGACGTAAACGGCAAACAGGCAAAGCCCTCGGCACAAATAAAAATCGGCGACGTAGTAAGCGTGCATTTCGCAAAGGGCGAGCTGAAATTCCGCATTTTGGACGTATCCGAATCGGCGCGCAAGGAGCAGGCCGAAAATATGTACGAGGTTCTGCAATGAAAAGCGCCGTAATCGTGGCGGCGGGCAATTCCTCACGCTACGGCGAAAACAAAATGTTTGCGGATATTTTGGGGCGTCCGCTTATCGCGCACACGGTGGATAAGTTTTGCGGCGCCGCCGACGAAATTATACTCGTCGTCAGCGCCGCGGACAAAGACCAAATGTCCGCTATTTTCGGCGATAACGTGCGGTACGCGGTGGGCGGCGAAACGCGCACCCGCTCGGTTTTGAGCGGGCTTATGTGCCTTGACCCGAATTGCGAGTCGGTTGCCGTCCACGACGGAGCAAGGCCTTTCGTCTCTAAAAAACTCGTTCAAAGATGTTTCGAAACGGCCGCCGCCACAAAATCCGCCGTGCCGGTTTTGCAGTCGACGGACACGGTTTTGCTGGGCAACGCCCCGCTCGACCGCGGCAGGGTTTATTTCGTACAAACTCCGCAGGTTTACGACGCGCGCAAGCTGAAGCAGGCTTACGCCAAATTCCCCGACGACCAAACCGACGACAGCCAGGTCTGGCAAAAGGCTTACGGCAGCCCGACATACGTCGAGGGCGAAAGGACAAACGCTAAAATCACCTACCCGAGCGATATTTTGCGGTACAAAGTCGGCTACGGCTACGACATACACCGCCTTGCCCCCAACCGCCCGCTCGTTTTGGGGGGAGTGCGAATACCTTTTCAAAAAGGGCTTTTGGGGCACAGCGACGCCGACGCACTGACGCACAGCGTTATGGACGCGCTTTTGAGCGCGGCGGGCGAAAAAGACATCGGGCAGCTGTTCCCGAATTCCGACCCCGCTTACAAAAATATCGACAGCCTGGTTTTGCTTAGGGAAGTTATGGAAATTCTTTTCAAAAAAAATATCGGCGTCGACAGCGTTTCGGCCGCCGTCGTGTGCGAAAAGCCCAAGCTGGCGGGTTATATCGGGCTGATGCGCCAAACCCTCGCCGACGCGATGGGCATAAGCCCGCTATCCGTCAATATTTCGGCGACGACGGCGGAGGGCGTAGGCGAGATAGGGCGCGGCAGGGCCATCGCCGCGCGGACGACTGCGCTTGTAGTTTATCAATAGGCTATATCAGAAGAATTGAAAAAATTTCATATAACCAGGTGCTTTAATTGAAGCAGTCAACAGAATCTAGAAAGGCGGTAAAAAAATGACGATTGAGGAAATAAAAAAAGAGCTCAGAGGCTTTATGGATAATGACGGAAAAATCTGCCGAATGCCTACAAAAACAAAGCGCGAGCTGATGGTAGTTGCGATTGTGGCAAGCGCAATCCGGCCCGACAGGGTTTATACCGAAAAAGAAATAAACGAGCTGATTTTGGCTCAAATATCTTTCGGCGACTATTGCACGATACGCCGCGACTTAATCGACTTCGGCTTTATGGCGCGCAAAGGCGATTGCACCGAATACCGCCTCATAACTAAAAAGCCCGACTTTTCGGCTTATAATCTAGTTATAGATTGACCTAATAACAGCGGCTGTCCGCCCTAACGCAGCGTAATTTCGCAGTCGGGCTGCTGTTTTTCTGCAAAATTGCCGAGAATTCGTCGGCGCCCCCTTCGGTCGCGTCGCTGCCACAGTAAACCGATATAATTTCGCGGTGAGGTTTTTTCATTTTTTAACACAAAAAAACTCTTGAAAACTCAAGAGTTTTTTAATTTCCGTATCGCATAGGTTTTTTACGCGAATTACGGCCCAAAATCGTGCGGCCAAGATATGTATATAACTCTGTCATTAATTTTTCGCCATAATTTTAATATGCAGGACATATGAAATTTATAGGTTTTGTCAGCGGTTAACGTATTTTTGCATTATTTCGTCGGGCAGCCGGATTATGAATTTGCATAAATAATCGCCGTTAAGCGCCGACGACTCGATTTCGCCTTCAAGCTCCGCGCCCAACGCCGCCTCCCAAAAAATTTTGGTATGTCCCAGGCTGCAATGACATATGGTTTTCGATACCCCGCCTTCTTCCTGCAAAATCGACCTCCTGGCGAACCGGCAATGGCAGGCGTAATACCTTTTCTTTTTGGGGTCTTTTTCTTTGAGATATTCCATCGTTTCGCACGGAATGGCGACGGCCGCGATTTTGTTCCCGTCCCTAGCGCCGTAAAGCAAAAATGGCTGCGAAAGCACAAAATCATACACGCTTTTATCCACGGGCTGTCCGTGAAAATCTTCGCCGCTCTCAACGCTTTTGGCAAAGCCGTCGAGCGTTTCGCTTCTCATATCAGCGCAGAATTTGTCAATATCGTTATATTCGAGGAATTTTGCGCGCGCCCAGCCAAAATCGTCCGGCTTGAGCCCGTGCCTGACCCTGCAAAATATTTCGCGCCTTACCTGAGGCTCCACCATTTCATCGAAACGCCTAAGAAAAATCCTCATAATACCGTTAAGGCGATTTTCCTCCATACCGTCGGCGGGGATTTCTATGCCGTCAATAATTTCGTCCCACCGGGCCTGCCCCAAGGCTTTGACCGCCTCTTCACGGAGAGCGCGCATTATGTTTACGTTTTGATACGGTATCGAATTTATTCCCGCCATGATATCGACAGACATATCCGTCCTCCTCTTTTGATTTAACTAAAACAAATCGAAAAACCGCGAAAATTTATGCTAAATTTCGCGGCGGTTTTCCAGCGCTTTTTGCAGCGTCACCTCGTCGGCGTATTGCAGCTCGCTGCCGATGGCGATGCCCTGCGCGAGCCTCGTCACTTTTATGCCCATGGGCTTAATCAGCCGCGCGAGGTAGGACGCGGTCGCCTCGCCCTCCACGTCGGGGTTGGTGGCGATAATGACTTCCTTTACGTCGGCGAGCCTTGCCATAAGCTCCTTTATCCGGATGTCGTTGACGCCGACGTTTTCGATTGGGTTGAGCACCCCGCCCAAAACGTGGTAGACGCCGCGGTAGTCGCGGATTTTTTCCATAGCCAGTACGTCTTTCGCTTCCTTTACGACGCAAATGGTGCTTCTGTCGCGCCTGGAGCATATCTCGCAGGGGTCGACGTCGGTGAAATTGCCGCACACCGAGCATACTTTGACCTTGGATTTGGCCTCGAGCATCGCCCGCGCGAAATCCCGCACCTGCTCGTCGGTCATGCCCAAAACCCTCAGGGCATACCTCTGAGCCGTTTTTTGCCCCACGGAGGGGAGCTTGGAAAATTCGTTTATAAGCCGAGCTATCGGCTCGATATAGTCCATCTAAAACATACCGCCCATTCCGCCGAAAGGCTTCATTTTTTCTTCGCTGAGCTCGTCCGCCTGCTTGCTTGCGTCGGCAAACGCCGCCAAAATCAAATCCTCAAGCATTTCGACGTCGTCGGGATCGACCGCTTCTTTTTTAATTTTAATCGACGAAACCGCCTTTTTGCCGTTCATCGTGACCGTCACCATGTCGCCGCCCGCGCTGCCCGTGACTTGGGCGTTTTCCAGTTCCTGCTGCGCCTCGGCCAGTTTTTGCTGCATCATCTGCGCCTGCTTCATAAGGTTTTGCATATTTCCGCCGAAGCCGCCAAAATTTTTCGCCATTTATTTATCTCCTTTGGTTTTCATTTTTAAAGTTCGCCCGTTAAATTACGTCGATTTTCCCCGCGATTTTTTCAAGCTGCCTGCGTTTGTCCTGCTGCGACTCGCTTTGCTTCTCTAATCGCACCTTGCAGTCGAAATTCACCGCCGTTTCGTTCAAAATTTTCATATTTTGTTTTTCGGAAAGCGCCCCGTACTGGTTGTTTGTGCAGGACAAAACCAAAACCCGTTCCTCGCACCACACTTCGGAAATTTGGGCCAGCAGCGTGGAGAGCGGCAAATAGCCGTTTTCACGCACGCTCGCCAGCACATCCGCCCAAACGCCTCGCGCCTTTTGGTAATCCCGTTCCGCCGCAGGCGCGGTTTTTTCGGGTTCGCTTTCGTTTTGAGTTTCGCTTCGGGTTTCCGCCGGCGCATCGGCACCCGTTTGCGCCAAGGGCCTTACCCCGCTTTTTTCCAAACGGCGCAGGCGCAATTCCAGCGAATCCAAGTCGACCTCGCCGCTTGCGGCGCCCAGCCTCAAAGCCGCGGCTTCGAACAAAAGCCTCGGGGAAAGCGAATTTTGCAGCTTTATTTCCAAATCGGTAAAAAGCTCCAGCGCGTAAAGCAATTTTTTGGGCGTAGCGCCATTTGCCGTACTTAAGAGTTTTTCCGTCAGGCTGTCGGGCAGAGCCAGCAATTTTTTTAAATTCGGTTCGGACAAAAGCACAAGCATGTCGCGAAACGCCTGCGCCAGCTCCTTTGTGAAAAGCGTTACGCTTTTGCCCTGCGAAACCAGCCTGTCGGTGGCCGACAAAACTTCCTTCGCGTCGCCGCTAAGGGCAAAACGGGCAAAATCCAAAACCACGTCCTTGCTTGTGGCGCCCAGCACGTCCAGCACCGTTTCGTAAGTCAGCTTGCCGCCGTAGGACGCGAAACGGTCGGCCAGCGACAGCGCGTCGCGCACGCTGCCCTCGCCCGCCTCGGCGATAGCGTTTACCGCCTCTTTGGTAGCACTCACGCCTATTTCGGAATAAATTTTTTCTAAAAGCGCGGCTATTTTCTGCGACGGAATCAGAGCAAAATCAAAACGCATGCAGCGGCTCAAAATAGTGGCGGGGATTTTGTGCGCTTCGGTCGTGCATAAAATGAACACGACGTGACGGGGCGGCTCCTCCAGTGTTTTTAGAAGCGCGTTGAACGCCGAGCCGGTCAGCATATGCACTTCGTCTATGATATAAATTTTGTATTTTCCGCTTGCGGGCAGGTACAGCGCTTTTTCCTTTATTTCGCGCGCCTGGTCGACGCTGTTGTTGCTGGCGCCGTCTAGCTCGATTATGTCCACGCTGTTAAGGTCACTGCAAGCCTCGCACTTGAGGCACGGGTTGCCCTTGACGGGCGAAAGGCAGTTGATTGCGTGCGCGAGTATCCTGGCCGCGCTGGTTTTGCCAACCCCGCGCGTGCCCGCGAATAAGTACGCGTGGGAAATCTGCCCGCTTTCTATTTGGTTTTTAAGTGTTTTTCCTATATGCTCCTGACCTATAAGTTCGTCGAAGGTCGAGGGGCGGTATCTGCGGTAAAGCGCTTGGTAAGACATCTAATTCTCCTTAAATCCGCCGAGTTTTTTCCTCGCCCGCTGCAAAGCCGTGTCCACCGCTTTTTTGGATTTGGACAGCATTGTGGAAATTTCCACATATGTATAACCTTTCATATAATATTTCAAAACGTCCTGCTCGGTGCCTGTTAAGTGCCTTGAAATGTATTCCTTGAGGCTCAGGAGCAAGTCCCTGCTCACCAAAAGCTGCAAAGGGTCGGCGGCGGGGTCGGTCAGGTCCATAGTTTCGTCGATGTTGACGCTGCCCGAAAGAGGCAGGTTTTTTTCGCGCTTCGACCTCGAAAGCGCCGTCAGAATGTTGCGCCTTATGCACATCTGGCAAAAGGAATAAAAATTGCCTTTGGATTCGTCGAAATCGTTTATCGCCTCGAAAAGCCCTATCATCCCCTCCTGCACCAGGTCGTCGGCGTTGCCGCCTATAAGAAAAAAGCTGTTGGCTATGCCGCGCACAACGGGCTTGAAGTAGGAATAAATTTCCTCCCTGGCATTGTTGTCGCCCTTCTTCGCCGCGCCTATAAGCCCGCCAAGGTTTTCTATCTGCTTCATAGGGTTTGCCTCAGCGCTTCGTAAACGATTATGCCCGCGGCTACCGAGGCGTTGAGCGAGTTGACTTTGCCTTTTAACGGCAGCGAAATTACGCCGTCGCAAAGCTCTTTGGTAAGCCTCGAAACGCCGCCGCCCTCGCCGCCGATAACGACAGCGACGTCGCCGCTGAGGTCGGTTTGGTATACGCTCCGCCCGTCCATGTCGGCGGCGAAAACGAATATATTTTGCTTTTTCAGCAGTTCTATTGTCTGATTAAGGTTGGTGACCCTAGCCACTTTGACATGGGCGGACGCGCCCGCCGAAACCCTGACGACGGTTTCATTGACGCTCGCCGAACGGTTTTTGGGTATTATCACCCCGTCCGCGCCCGCGCATTCGCACACGCGCAAAACGCTGCCAAGGTTGTGCGGGTCTTCCACGCCGTCTAGAACGACGATAAAATGTCTTTCCCTTTTGGCGTTTAAAATGTCCTCGACGGAAGAATAAACAAACTCGCTTGTTTCGGCGACAAAGCCCTGATGCCTCCCGTCGGGCGAATTTTTGTCCAAAACCCTTTTGTCCACAAACTGGATTTTGACCTTGTTTTTCCGCGCAAGAGCTATTATTTCGTGGTTAAGCCCCTTTTCGACCAGAAGGGTATCTATTGTCGCGCCCGATTTGAGCGCTTCGTGAACGGCGTTTTTGCCCTGAATTTTCATTAAATCTTCCTTTTTAATTAATTGGCTTTGGATTTAAGGCTATATTCGGCTTAATTTTCCGAAATCTTTTTTTTCAAGGTAAAATCCAAAATCTCCTTGCAGCGCGCGAAATTTCCCGTAAGGTAATGGTACCCCAAAACCGCCTCCAAACCGCTGGCCTTTTTGTAGTCTGCCAGCGTGCCGTTTTTAGACACGGAATGGGTTTTGGTGTTTCTCGAGCGGCGGAAAATTTCCCTTTCCTCCTCGCTCAAAACGCCGAATATGCCGTCCAAAAGCTCCGCCTGCGCCTTGCTGCAAACCGTTTTTGCCGTCAAAACGTGGAGTTTGCCCGCCTTGGCGTCGCTGGATTTGGCGAGGTGCTCGCGCACGTACAGCGTCATAACCGCGTCGCCCACAAACGCCAGTACCGTCGGGCTAAGCAATTTTGCCTTATCTGCAGAAATTTTTTCAAAAAACTCCAAATTTACTCCGCCTTCTTACCGAAAATTATTTCGCCGCCTTGTTTTTCCAGCACGCTGAAGCCGTATTTTGTGTAAAAGGCGACGGCCTTTTTGTTTTTTGCGGCGCAGCCCAGCTTGACGCCTTTGATGTTTTTTTCCCTCAGTTTGGCGAAAAGGTAATCCATCAATTTGGTACCCATACCCATATGCCGGTACTTTTCCGCAATGTCTATGTGGAGGTGCGCGGGATACCCGCCGTAAAACCTGTCAAGTTTTTTGAGGGAATTTTTAAGCATCAGGTAAGCCAAGAGACTGATTTTTTTTATTTGCGGCAGGTATTCCTCCGCCATCGTTTTGCGGAACTCGGTTTCGTCGGGCGCGCAAAGGATATATCCCGCCGCCCTGTCGGCTTCGTCGGCCAAAACGAACACGAACTCGCTTTGGCGCTCGGTGTAATAATCGTTGTAGGCTATGGGCAGCCACTGCCTCACCTTTTTGGTTTTCGGAAAAAGCGTCGTTTCGACGCAGATTTTTCTGAGCTCCTCCCTGTCGGACGGCTTAAACTGTCTTATTTTCAGCATTATTGCAGGCGCACGCTCCTTCTTCGATTGTTTTTGACATAATTATGTGTTTGCAAACGCCGTAGATGTCGAACTCGTCCCCGGTAGTATGGTAACCGAGTTTTTCGTAAAAAGCCCTCGCCGTTGTGCGGGCGTTGAGCCATACGAAAGGAATATGGCGGTTGAGGAGCAAAAATTCGGCGTATTTGACAAGCGCCTTGCCAAGCCCTTGACGCTGAAACTCTTTCTCCACCGCGAGCCCGCGCATCTGGTACTGCCGCTTTTCATCGAAAATGCCGTTGGGCTGGTCAAACAAGCTCAGGCAGCCGGCAAGCTTTGTTCCGGCAAAAAGCCCGATATGTATGGTGCTCTCCAGCCCGTCGCCGGTAAAACGCGCCTCTTCCTCGTCGCGGTCGGGGCGGAGAAGGCGGTGCCTGAGGCCCAGTATATCGTTTATTCCGACCGGCATAATTTTTATCGGCTGCATTTTTATTTCATGCTCCTTTTCCAAAAAAACAAATTTTGTCAATTAAAAAAATATCATAAATCCGTCAAAATGTCAATATATTCCCTCTTTACATCGCCCTTTAAAAATGCTAGAATAATCTTGCTTAACGTCAAAGCTAAGGAGGGGAACTATGACTAAAGGCAATCTCGGCGAGGGGCCGCTCTTGAACGAAAAGGGTGAGCTCGCGCAGGCGGGCTGGTCGACTAAGCTCATCAGAACATACGACCGCGGCGCCGCCGGCGCGAGCAAATGGAAAATAAAGGAATGGGACTACTACCTTGTGGGCAACGGCAAATACGCCATAGCCCTTACCGTAGCCGACAACGGTTATATGTCGCTCGCCTCGGCAAGCTGGCTTAATTTTGTCAATGCCAGATACAAAAACACAGCTCAAATCAGGCCGTTTTCTTTCGGTAAGCTGAAAATGCCGCCCTCCGCTTATGAGGGCGACGTAAACTACGAGACAAAAAACGTTTCCGTCAATTTTGTCAAGGAACCCGGCCGCCGGCGTTTGACCTGCCGCTACGAAAATTTTTGGAGCGACCTGGACCTCGAAGCCAACATATTGCTCACGGATTTTCCGGAAGACGAAATGGTAATCGCCACGCCGTGGAAAGAAAACAAAAAAGCGTTTTACTACAACAACAAAATCAATTGCATGACCGCGACGGGCTTTGTGCGCCTGGGCGGCGAAAGCTTCACCTTTTCGCCGGAGGACAGCATGGGCACGCTGGATTGGGGGCGCGGCGTTTGGCCCTATAAAAACACGTGGTATTGGGGCAGCCTGTCAACCTATGTCGGCGGGCACAAGTTCGGCTTCAACATAGGCTGCGGCTTCGGCGACCGCAGCACGGGCAGCGAAAACATGCTTTTTTACGACGGCAAGGCGCACAAAATAGACCAAGTCGACTTTAATATTCCCAAAGACGAAAAGGGCAGGGACGACTTTATGTCGGAATGGGCGTTCACGAGCAACGACGGGCGGTTCGAGATGAAATTTACGCCCGTTCTGGACAGAACGGAAATAACAGACCTGAAAATTATCGCCAGCAAAGCGCATCAGGTTTTCGGCAAATTCAACGGCAAAGCCGTCCTCGACGACGGCACGATAGTAACCCTTACCGATAAGCTGGGTTTTGCCGAAAAGGTTTTTACCAAATGGTGATTTTATTTATACGCTTAAATCGATAATAATACTATAAAACAAAACCCGTTTTCGCAACGGGTTTTGTTTTATAGTTGTTTTTAATTGGATTTTCCGAAAAAAATAAGGGTATTTTCTTAAACTTAAGAATTTATTTACTAATATTGCTCAAAGCCGTGGCGAGCTGATCGGGGCAGCTTGTGGCCTTGCCGCCGCATTTAATGCCCTTAAGCATGGCTACGACCTTTTGAACTTCCATTCCCTCGACAAGCTTGCATATGCCCTGCAAATTGCCGCTGCACCCGCCCGTGAACCTGACGTTATGTATTTTGCCGTCTACTATATCGAAATTGATGGCGCTCGAGCACGTCCCTTTCGTTTTGTATTCCATTTTTATTATTCCTCCGAGGTTTCGTTCAAAAAAATTATATTGCAAAAACCTTTCCGCGTCAACCCTTTTGCTTTTCAATTAACTTACGGCATATAAATTCATTCTTTATCCGGGAAAAAACAGGCTGAGAAAAGAAACAGAGACTTTGCAAAAAGCAAAATCTCTATCCCTTTATTGTTATAAGGAGGGTGTTATGAATTCCGCCATATGGAAAATTTCATATGGTTTTTCATACTTCTACTCTATTCCATATTTGTGAAAAGTGTGTGTCGCCGCTATGAAAATATTATTCAAGTTTTCTGATAGGAAAGCGAAAAGAAAGTTGGCGTCCGAAACAACAAAATTTATATTAAGAAAAGGCAAAATTTGTTCGACATATTATGCCGAATTGTCTAAAATAACGATGATTTATACTAAAGTTCTTAAAATCTTTACAAAATTAGTTTTCGCCGCCGGTTTCGTCCTGAACAATCGGGATTTCAAAATAAAAATCGCTGCCCTTGCCAACGACGGAGTTTACGCCGAAATTGAGCCCGTGGCGCGTCAAAATATTTTTTACTATCGAAAGCCCCAGCCCCGTGCCCGTGCCCCTCGTGTACTGCTTGCTGGCGCGGTAATAACGGTCCCAGATTTTTTCCTGCTCGTCGTCGGGTATGCCCTTGCCGGTATCGATGACGTCGAAACGCGCTTTGTTGTTGATTTCCTTGAGCTCGATTTTGATTTTGAGGTCTTTGCCCGTGTAATTTACGGCGTTTTGCATGTAGTTGTGTATAACCTTTTCGATTTGGGACTTGTCCGCCGAAACCATAAGGTCGGGCTGAATCATGACCTCGAATTTGTAGCCCTCGGTTTCCTTGACGCCGAACACCGAAACGGAGTTCTGCACCAGCTCGGACAGCGAAAAAACGGTTTTGCTGATGGGGATTATGCCGCTTTCCTCCTTGGCAAGACGCAGCATTTCGTTGACAAGCCGCGTCATGCGGTCGGTTTCGGAAATAATCAGGTTTATCCTCTCCTCGCGCTTGTTTACCAGCGCGTCGGGAAAATCCTTCAGCAGTTCGGCGTAGGACTTAATAAGGGTAAGAGGGGTTTTGAGGTCGTGCGAAACGTTGGCGATTACGTCCTGGCGCAGCGTCTGCGTCTGCCGCATTTGCAAAACGGCATAGTTGAGGCTTTCGGCGAGCTTGTCGATTTCCTCCGAGCCGTTGCCGTCGAAAAAAACCGAAAAATCGCCCTTGACCATGCGCGTCGCGTTATCGGACAATTGCTTTATGGGCGCGGAAATTTTGGTTGCGGCCAAAACAGATATCAGCATCACCGCCGCGAAAGCCGAAATTGACGAATAGAGCAATTGCTCGTTCAGAATTTTTATCGGGTCGTTGACCATCGACATAGGCACCGACGAATACATAAAATATTTTTGCCCGCCCATATCCAAAAGACGGTAATAGACTATAAAAGACGTGTCGAAATAGTTTGTCTGATAAACGTCGCAGGAAGCCGTCTGCCCCGTATTTATCATATTTAAAACGCAGGTGTTGACCATATCGCGGTAAAATTCGTCGACGCTAAGGTCGACGTTGGACTGACCCGGGCTGTACGGCGAGGTGTTGATGATGGTTTGCTCGAGGTTTACCCTGTCGTTTTCGTAAGAAAAAATAATCACCTGCACGCCGCCCTCGGCGGACAGCCTCACCACCGTCTGCTCGAAATCCTCCTCGCCGAAATGCGCGGCTATGGCGCCGCACTTTTCACGCATATATTTTACACGCATGGCAGTCAGATTCAGCGTACGCGAAATTGCCAGCCCCGCCCACAGCAAAGCGAAAACCGCCGCTATGATCAGTGCCAGCAAAACCCAGTTTCTTAGTGTAAAGGTGGAAAGTTTTTTAGTTTTTGTCTTTATCGAACTCAAATTTGTAACCGAGTCCCCTTAGTGTGACAATGCAGTCGCGGTAAGCGCCGAGGTTGCCCCTGAGCATTTTTATGTGCGTATCCACCGTTCTGTCGTCGCCGTAAAATTCAAAGCCCCACACGTTTGTAAGAAGCTTTTCCCTCGAAACGGCAAGACCTTTGTTTTTTACTAAGTAAAAAAGCAGTTCGTACTCCTTGGGCGTAAGCTCGGCCTTGACGCCGTCAACGACAACGTTTCTTCCGTCGAAATCCACAATCAAGCCGCCGAACTGCTCGACATTCCGGGGCTTGTCCGGCTGCGTGCGGGCAAGTATCGAGCGCACCCTCGCCATAACCTCTTTTGTGCTGAAGGGCTTTGTGACATAGTCGTCGGCGCCTACTTCAAAGCCGAACAGCTTGTCGTATTCCTGGTCGCGCGCCGAAAGCATCAAAACGGGCACGTCGCTGTTTTTTCTTATCTCCTTAACCGCGGAAATTCCGTCCATGCGCGGCATCATGATATCCATAATCACAAGGTCGAAATCGCCGCTTTTTTGCTTGCCGACGGCGTCCAGCCCGTCCACCGCGGTAACGACCTGGTAGCCGTCCATTTCCAAATATTCCTTGAGCAAATCCCTTATGCCCTGTTCGTCGTCTACAACCAAAATTTTTTTCATAAGCTTCTAACTCCGTTTCTTTCTTAACGGCTTTATTTTAACATATTTCGGCGCAACAATAAAGACTTTTCGACCATTTTGTCACTTTGCGGGCGGTATTTGGACAAATTTGCCCGCCGCGGCCCCCATTAACGCCCCTAAAAAGTTGTAAACCGCGTCGTTTATGTCCGTGACGCGGCTCACCGAAAACAGCTGCAGTGTCTCCAGCAGCAGCGCGACGGCGAGGCTCAGCAGCGCGGCAACCCAAAAACGCCTGAAAACCAGCCCGCTCAAAAACCCGAAGGGCACGAGCATGGCGATGTTAAGCAAAAAGTCGTTCATAAAAACGTCGTGCCGCAAAAACCGCAGCAAGTCGAAATTAAGGTTAACCGAATTTTCGACGCCGCTCACCAACGGCCTGCCGTCAACTATTTTGCCTACGGGCAGCATTATCAAGAACGCCACCGTCAAAAAATAAGCCGCGAGGCCTACAACTTCGTAAGACCGTGACGTTTTTTTCCATAAAATTTTGCCGAAAATCAGCGTTGCCAGCGCAGCGAGTGCCACGGCGGCCCCGACGAATACGGGCATGGAAAACGCCCTGTCGAAAATGATAAAATACATACCATTAGTTTATGCCCCGCCTCGGATTACTATTAAAAATATTAAAAACTGTAGTTTATAAAAAGTTTCCTCGAAAATAACGCGGATAAACCGTAAGTTAAAAACGAAAAAAACTGCGCCGATTGAGGCGCAGTTTGCCCAAACAGGCTTAAATCAAAATTTTTAGCTTGTTGTAAACGACTATGCAAATAAGGTCGATAAGCCAGATTATGTTGAAACCGAAAACCAAGCGTATCAAAAAGAACAGCCAGTGATTCCTCTGAGCGGTGATGATAAGCCCGCAAATCCACGAAGTCACGGGTATAACGGCCAAAATGACGCTTATGACCCAACCGAGGCCGAAATAACCGCCGCTTTTTTTCGCCATAAAAATTTAATCCGAATGATTTTGCATCTAGTTAGATTCGTTTAACTTTATAGTTTAGTAGAACAACACAATTTGAGGCAAAGATTTTGCCCATTTGCCAAAAATTTAACGCGAATCAGGCGCGGGTTTTTAATCAAAGATAAAAAAGAGGAATTAAATTAATTCCTCTTTTTTTTATCTATTTTAGCCTATGTAGGCTTTTATCAGCTCGAAGGTGTTTTTTACGCCGTCGGCATGGGTGCGCTCGTAGCCGTGGGAAGCGTAGACGCCTTGGCCTATCAGCGCGTGCTTGACGTCGCGCCCCGCTGTAAGCGCCGCGTCGGCGTCGGAGCCGTAATGCGGGTAGATGTCGACAGCGTAATCGAGTTTGTTTTCTTTCGCAAGCGTAATGAGTTTGGTGGTCATGGAATAATCGTAAGGACCGTTGGAATCCTTGGCGCATATGCTGACCTGACGCTCGGTGCAAGACAGGCCGTTGCCTACGCAGCCCATATCGACGGACATTATTTCGTCGACGTCGAAGGGAAGGTTGGCGCAGCCGTGCCCCACTTCCTCGTAAACGGTGACGTAAAGGTAAACCTTGCGGGGGAGCTTGGCTTTGGTGTCGCAGAGGTGCTTGGCGTAGCCCATCAGAACCGCTACGCTCATTTTGTCGTCGATGAAACGGCTTTTCACGTAACCGCTTTCAGTGACTATTGTGCGAGGGTCAAAGCACACGAAATCGCCCGCCGAAATGCCGAGGTTTTCGACGTCGGCCTTGGAGTCGGCCTTTTCGTCGAGCAAAACCTCCATTCCGTCGAAGCTGCGCGGCGCTTTGGAATATTCGCCGTTGACATGCGCGGAAGCGTTGGCAAGCTGCATGCAGCCTTGATAAACTTTGCCGAAGCGAGTGCAGACAAGGCAGTTTTCCGCCTCGACGTTGTTGGGCTGCAAACCGCCTATGCCCGTGAGTCTGAGGCGCCCGTTGCCCTTGATTTCGGCAACCATGCCGCCTAACGTGTCAATATGGGCGGCCAGCACTATTGGGTTGCCCTCGCCGCCGAGGTCTACCGCGACGCAGCCTTTTTTTGTCAAAAACGCCTTGTAGCCCATTTC
>DAITPX010000006.1:18595-20381 GCA_036833365.1 Clostridia bacterium
ATGCCCAGAGTGTATTCCGCAGCCTTGGACGTGAAGCCGCTGGGGCTTGGGATCGACGTGAGTTTTTTAAACTGTTCCAGTATGTAATTTATCATTTTTGTTTTTCTCCTTTTTCGATTCCGTTAGGAAATTTTGAGTTGGAAATTAATGTAAAACCAGTATTCAGTGCAATTATAACAGCAAACTTACCAAACCGTAAAGCAGGTTGGACAAAATTCCCGCCGCTATGCCGCCTATCGTATGAAACAATATAGACCAGCCCGTGAGCTCGCGGAAATTAAGCGTGTCCATCATGGAAACGTGCGTGGAAAGGTAACCGCTCCAAAACATGCACATAGAGGTGATTACGGCTACGTTTCCCGGCGTCAGCAGCCCGCTTTGCACCATGTCTGGAATAATGCTTATTGCCGCGCCTGCCGAACCCAACGCCGTCAGAGGCACCGCGATAGCCTCGGGAGAGGTGAAGCCGAAAAGCGGTTTTAATACCGGCATAAGCCAGCCGCCTATTAAGGGGATAAGCCCCACTCCTTCGCCCGCCGCGCCCGTGTAAACGCCGCTTGCGGGTTTGCCGTTGGTGAGAATAAGCACCATCGTGGCTATGATAAGCACCCCTGGAATAATACCCAAACCGATTTTGACGCCGCTTGCCCCGCCGTCCAGCATTGAAGAGTAAATCCTGAAAAACACCGAACCCTGCCTCGCCTGACGGTAGCGCAACACGTCGAGACCGTCCTTTTGCTTGCCCTGGAGGACAGCTTCCGCCTCCGTGCCGAAAACTTTTTTGGTTTTGATTATCATAAGCCTTGTCGTCAAAATACTTACCAATATCAAAGTAAAAAGAGAAATAACTACCGGAAGAACGTAGCTTTCACCGTTTGGGCCGTTCATGGAAAGCACCGAGACCGTGACTATCAGCCCCATGCCGAACGCGGTGCCTATATTTGTAAGCGCGGCGAGCTGGTATTTTTTGAAATAGCGGGCGTAATTTTTGTCGGCGCCTAAGGTCAGGATTGAAGGATTGTCCGACATAAAGGCGGTAAAAATCGCTATGGACGTGGCGCCCGGCATGCCGTAAATAGGCTTCATAAGCGGCGAGAAGGCTTTGTTGGCTATAGAAATAACGCCAAATTCGTTGAGGAGGCCGCTGACGGCGCCCATAAGCACTATCAAAGCGAGCAAGTACCACACTACGTCGGTGAGCAACTCGTAGGCAGTGTTAAAAATCGTGTTAAGCGCGTTGGAAAAACCCATAACAAGGCTCAAGCCGACAAGAAAAGCCGCAAAAAGAAAAAGGCAAATAAAACCTTCAAGGCTTATCGCTTTTTTGTAAACGTATTTTTCCTGCGGAACAACTTCGGGCGCGGGCTCCGCGCGTATGCCTACCAGATTTTCATCCTGAGCTTTTTTGTTAAGCGGCGGTTCGGCGTTTTGGTCGAAAGGCGTTTTAGTCTCGTCGGTCATATATTTTTCCTTTGAAAATTATATTTTTAAGGTTCCCGCTGGACTTAACATTATCATGTAATTATGCGCGTGTCAATATTAAAGGGGGCTTAAAAAAGCTAATAAATTTTAATTATGAAATGCGTGATTTGGGCTTGGAAAAATAGCTTCCGAGCCGCCGGAAAGAGGTTTTGGGTGTGAAAAGTTCTTATATATTTGCCCGAATAATCCACTGTCAAAAACAAAATTAATTTATAAAATGACTTAACTGTATATTAGCCGAAAGTTTAACTTTCGGTTAATAATACGATATTATTAAGAACATATGAAAACTTGTACATATGTC